>CABUWB010000085.1 GCA_902495025.1 uncultured Eubacteriales bacterium | reverse complement strand
GTTGTTAACTAGCTAGCATTTAGCCCGCTTAAATCAACCTCGGCAAGGGCAGAGCACTTATAAAACATATAGCTCATATCCGTAACATTTGATGCATCAAAGCCACTTAAATCAACCTCAGTAAGGGCATAGCAATTATTAAACATATAACCGGTATCCTGTGCAGAATCAGTATTTATAGTACCGGTTATACTTTTTAAATTAGTAGCACCATTAAAGAATGATTTAAAATTTGATACCTCTGATGTATCTATATCCGTCAAATCAATGGTTACAATATTTGACATACCTTGAAATAGACGCATCGTGTCAGAGCGCATCTTAGCAGTATCCGCCAGAGAATACCAGTAATAGGTTCCGGTTCCATTAGTACTTTCCGTAGTATCAAGCCAACCGTATATAGGGGTAGGGTAATCTGGATTTGTTTTATCATAAATTTCCTCAGCATTTACACTACTCAAAAACTCATCTGTAACATCACCAGTATACCGCTTAAACGCTGTTATATTCGCCTCTGGAACACTTTTATTCATAAAGTTGCCATAGTTTTGTGTGCTTTTTGCAAAATATGCCACTGTCTTAGGCTTAACCTCAGGCTTTGTCGTACTTATTTTAATAAGCAGGCTATCCTCTAGCCTTTTAGTATTATCATCGCCATAATTGTCAAGCCAGATTTTTTTAACAACAAGTGAGCCCTGTTCGGGTGCATTATTAAATCTGAATATATTGGACACAGACGGGTCAGTAGAATCATACGGTTCAAGTCCATCTATTGTTACAGTACGGTTTGCAATTTTAACAATGTACACCTTATCGTCACGTACATAGCCATCGGGAGCCTCCAGCTCCTGCAGGGTATAGGTACCTGATTCAAGGTTACTGAACCATGCATTACCTGCACCACGGTTTGAATTAGTGGTCTGTGTAATATCCACAAGGGTACCGTTATTTGATACACCATATAATCTGAATGTTGCACCGGTAAGCATTGTACCGTCCCAGGAATCACACTTTTTAACAGCAAACTCGGTAAGCTCCTCATTATATACGATATAATCGCCATTAAGCTGCTGCTCCAGCCAGCCATTATAGGTAACAGTATCATTGAGGGTAATTTTATAGCTAGCATTTTCGTCCACCACAACCGTAAACTTTGCATTTAACAAACCATAGCCCTGTGGAGTCTCAACCTCCTGCAGAGTATAGATACCCTTTTCCAAATCCTCAATAACAACATTACCTATACCGTCAGATGTTGCATACTTGACAATATCATTACCATAATCAGATGTACCTGTCAGCTTAAACTTGGCACCTTTCACAGAGTTACGTGTGTAATAGCCCTGTTTTTTAAACTGAATATCGGTATGTACACGAGGATTATTTTCAACTACATAAGGAGCTTCCTCTGTATATGTTCTATTATTCAGTTCCTTATCTACCCAGACATCACCCTGACTATCAATTTCAACCTTATGCTCGGTATAATCCATAAACCAGTCTGGGTTATAGCCATACTCAACAAGGGTATACTTACCCTTTTCAATATCCTCAAACTTAATTTTACCGTTTCTGTCAGTTGTATGCACAATATCAACAACTGTACCATAGTCAGATGTACCAAAAAGCCTGAAGGATACACCATTTACCTTTTGGGTGTTATCCTTTGCAGATACCTTTTCAAGATTCAAATCACCCATAATACGGTATTTAACAGTAGTATAGTTTTGCTCTATCCATGTATACTGGGCACCTTCATAACCACTGTCACCACTCTGCCTGCTGAATATTTTTGTATTTACATATATATCGTTATATGCAGCAGGGTCAGGCTTACTTGCAGCAGATTCGGGCAAATTTTCTGGGGCATTCATATATACCGTTGCGGTAACAGACTCACCCTCACCAAGGAGGTATTTCTTTATCTCCTCACTGCCAATAGTTACAGTTTTATAGTGCTCACTATCCGCATTATCACCCGCTATGCTCATATCAATAGCTATAGCTGTAACACCTGCAATGCCGGAAAAATCGGATATACCGTTGATGATATTGTTATTAGGCTGCCAATTAATGTCAGTTGTAAAGTCAACACTATCCCCCAAATTTTTGCTTACCAAATCACCAATACCCTCTGTGGTGCTATAATACACCTTTGGAACTATATTTTTTGATATTATCTGGGATAAATCTATATGGTCGAGCGTACCCTTCCAATCAGAGCCTGTTATGTCCTTGCTAGGGTCGGCATAGCTTTCCATAAAGTCAAATATAACATTATCCGCAGACAGAGAGTTATTATTGTTTGAATATCTTAGCCTGTAGGAATAGCTGCGCTTTTTAGGTGTAACAACAGCACTATAGGAGTAGGCGCTGTCAAGCTCACTACGTACCTTTTTATCTGCACCCGATGCAGCCGAAATAATAGCGCTAATCTTGTGGGGTGCCTCGTAATAAATAAATTTATTATCATCCGTACTGCTGTCAAGGTCGTTCATATAGGTATTATTAGGTTCAGAAAGACCTTCACCATTATCAGGTTTACCGCCTGCTATTTCATCGTTGCCTGTTTCATAAGCAACAGGGTTTAACACGTTCTGACCATAGTCCGAAATATTCTCCCATGTATGGTTAGTATTAAAGTACACATAATAACTGTCGCCAGGCTCACTGATGCTTACCTGCATAAGCGTCCTCTGGCTGTTATTATAGTTATGCGTAAAGGAAACTGTGTAGGCAGACTCTGGCAGTATACCCTGCTCATTTTCCACCTGTACAGAGCTAAGGTCAACATCACTACCGCCCGGCAAAAGGTCATAGAAAATACCCGATTGCTGTGTAATAGGTGTTTGTGAATTTCCACTGCTCATTAACACATATTCCTTCATGGCAAGCTTCCATGTTATTACATAGCGCTGGTTTATAGTGTCGTTTGTAGTGGCAGAAACCGACTTTTTGATTTCCGATTTTCTTGCCTCTTCATTTACATAATCAAACGCCTGTGAAGTGTTTTTATAAATAATATCGTCCGCACTGTATGCTACGGTCAGTTCAGCAAGGTTTCTTACCGAAATTTGCTCTGCATCACCGATTTTAGTAATTAAAGCCTCATTACGTTTAATTACAACCTCCGGCTTGGCTATAAAAAAGGTTGAGTAGCATTTATTTGTAGTTTCTGCCTTGTAGCCTGTTATGGTATGACCCTCTGCAGGCGTAATAGTTACAGTGTTATAGCTTCTTGTAAGTGTGGCATAGCTTGCGTTAGTATTAACAATTTCTGCAGCTCCTATAGTATAGCTGCCTACTACCTTCCAATCATCACTATCGTCAAATTTTGCATAGTAATTGATAGTAACACTATTATCTGCTGTTGCGCTATATGTATCAAAGCTCTTTGTTTGGTCATTATATCGTGCAGCTTTAATATCGTGAGTTATTGCAACACTGCTGAATTCATAATCGTCAGCAGTAAGCGGAGTTTCCTCCTGGTTAAGATATACCTTGTCATCCACAAGGGTAAAGGTAACGTCTTTTTTACCGTAATTTTCAGGCAAATTCGCATCAGTGCCATCTGCAAGGGTATAAGCATAGGAATAGGCGCCTGCACGGACATTATAGGTAAGTCCTGGAATTTCCTGTATTTCTCCCTTCTTAAATTTTGTAAGCAGATAATTTCTTACACCGCCTGTTTTTTTAATGCTTGATGAACCGATAGGCGCCACAAAAACAGGCCTTTTAAGTTCATAGGTCTGCTGTGCGGTTGCTGTGGTCGTATCGTCGTTGCCATCAGCAGGAGTTACCGTTGCTGTAATTTGATTGGTTATGGGAATTTTGGCATTATCGTCATCCACAGGTAGCAATCTTTCATAATCAGTTTTGCTTATTCTTGTTAAAACATAGTCACGTCTTGTACCTGTTGCTCTCTGGTTTTCAGCAACATTACAGCCAGTCTCATCCTTTTTAAGGAAGTAGCTGCTTGCCTTGCCTGACATTTTATAGCCCACAATTTCAAGCTCCGGTGTACCGACTATAATGCTGTCATCAAGCTCAAAATCATACATCTGAGTTGACTTTGAGTCTATGATAGAATTTATCTCCCATACAAGGTAATAATATTCATCAGCATCATCGGGCTTAGTGCCCCATGAGCTAAGCCACTTATAATTTACCTCTACAGGCTTTTTCTTGGCAGTGCTTGTTATTTTAACATCGGTATCAATATAAACAGGTATATCGTTGCTTTCCTTGGTGACAGTAGTTTCATTTTTAATTTCAATTTTTGCATTAAAAGGATTTGACTCAGCCATATCCTCATAATCAAAGGTAGTTTGAGTGGTAGTATAGGCAACCTGAATATAGCCTGTCTGTGCGGCAGAAATTGGCCTGCGGTTAGTTATTACAATAAACTCATTTCCGCTTTCATCTACCTTTTCCTCATATACCCAGTTGGTTTTTTCATCAACCTCGTCAGGAATTACAGCATCCTTTTGAGGCATAGACATTATGTAGGAGTCAGCAACAGCACCATTTTTGTTCTTTAAAATGTGCTTTGGTATGGTAATGCTAACGGCATCAACAGGCAAATCACCTGTACCCGAAAGCTCGTAGTAAATATCAAATATAAAGTTATGACCGCTGAGAGAGTTCTCGGCAGTCCAGACATATTTATCATCCTGCAAAGTTGCACCCGCTTCAAGACCTACCGAAAAGCCCTTGATTGCAACATTTACACTTTCGCCCTCAGCCATAGTACTTAAAGAATAACCACTTGGTGTAACATCGACAGCCTGACCGCTGGTAAGTTCATCATTTTCCATATAATGAGCAGAGCGAAATACATCGCCAAATCCGGGTAATGCCACTGAACATACAATAACAAATGTAAGCAGTAAGCATACATAGCTTCTTATTTTATTCATAACGCATTACCCCCTTTCCTTGTCAGCGTTAAAAAAATTAATGTGTTTTGCGTTTATTACGGCTTTTTCTCTCCGCAGCAGCCGACAGGACGATTGCCGCAAGCGAAATAACCATAAGTGACACAGCAAGCCCCTGTTTGCTGCTGTCGCCTGTATCAACAGAGTTATCTGACGAAACAGTTTCCGTAGCTGTTTCGGTGTTTTTTATTTTATCAGTATAATTTGTATCCTCGGGTGTGGCATTTCCGTTGCCGCTGTCCAAGGAGTCGTTCCAATCCCTGCCCTGTTCTTCTGTACTGTCCTCAGGGTCGGTTGGATTGTCACCCTCTGGTGGATTTATATCGGGTGTATCTGGATTTGGTGTGTCCGTACCCGGTGTATCTGGTGTATCGGGTGTACCATGTCCTGGCGTATCCGTACCAGGTATATCCGTATCGGGCGGATTAATTGTTATTATTTCACTCGGCGGATTACTGCTGCTTGAGCCGCCACCGCCGCCACCGCCGCCACCGCCTGTCTGACGGCGTATTTCATTTGAAAACTGAATTTTGTCGGGCTTTCTGCCCGTATCAGATGCTACAGCGGTTATCGCATAGTCAAGCTGACCGCCTGCCGACGGATTATTGGTTACGTAAACGGTTACGTCATAAACCGTTGTATCATAGGTTACCTTATCTGTGGAGCCCTTTTTCTGATAAACAACATATTTGTATGTGCCCGGCTCCGTAATCTGTATATTAAACTCTCCGCTGCCGTTGCCGTAAACCATCATGCTTAACTCAGATGGCTGCGGAGAATTATCTTTCGTTTCTATTACTGCCTCAAAGGTTGCCGCACCGCTGCCCGACAAACTAAAGCTGACAGGTATGGCAGCCGTTATAGGCTGATATATGGCATTTGCATATACATTAACCGAAAATAAAAAAAGGAGCACGCACACTAAAAAGGCTGTCTTGTTTTTGATAAAGGCAATAAACCACAGCATTGTACGTCCCCCCTTTCCTTATTCATCCAAAATATAACAAAATACAACAACCCTCGTAACGGAGTCCGCCTCCGTACAGGTTGAAAGTCCCAATATACGTTTATTCTGCTCACCTGCAAATACCTTTGCACTTTGCTTTATATAGGCATTAAGACCTGCACTCTTTTCAGGGGAAAATACCCTGTCCTCCTTGGCGCTTACCATCATTGATGCAAACACCTTTAGCTTATATGTCTTTTCCGCATTTCTGCCTATAATAAGTGTACCGTCCGAATGAGCGTTTAAATAATCGGGGTCTAAAAAATCATCCAATGCACCGAACATTTTACCATATTCCATGTGATGTCCGTACAAAAGCGAATATCTGTCCGTAAAATCCGAGGCATTACGGCTGTCAAGAAAAATACTGCCCGAAAGGGAATAATTGCCAAACGGGTCAGTATTAAGATATTTTGTGTTATCATCTGACTGCATAATAGGATAATCAATATTTGTATCGTTTATAGTCAGCCAAGCAACCATATCCTCAGTTATAGGAGAAGCCCCCGCATCAACGGAGTATGCGGAGGGCTTGTATTTTAAAATGCTGTTATCACCTGCGTAGTCATAAATATACCATATATCATATATTGAATATATGACTATAAGAAGAATGCACACAAACACCGCAAGCAAAGATCTTTCATAAATTATGTTAAGCGTTTTAAAAAATTGCCTCAAGTGCTGTGTTCCTTTCTTATTATGATATGTAGGTTAGTTTATTATTCTTCGTCTAACTCTCTCTTCTTGCTGCTAATGAACAGAGCAATGATTGCTGCAAGTACACCAATACCTACAACTGCTACTGGTGCTACTGACATAATGATACCTGTTGGGAGAACGCCGTTGCGGTGGTTCTCAAATGCAACCTGAGCATCAGCCTTTAAACCATCATCTGTAACTTCGTACTTATCAGCACCAACTACGATATCAGTATCATCGTTCAACTTGGTATCACCTTCTACACTTGAGGTAGGCTTATAATCCTCTGGATCCTCAGTGATAGTATAATTAGCACCCTCAGGAATACCAGTAATTATAATCTTCTGACCGTCCTTTAAGTAGAAATCCACACCTGTCTTTAAATCAGAACCTGATACTGCAAGCACACCATTTGCGGTCGCCATATCAGCAGCTTCATATATAGTAGCAGTAGTTTTAGTTGGAGCTTGTTCATACACACTATTAACAGTATCTATAGCAAATGTCTGAGCACCGTCAAAATCACCCTCAACCTTTATGGTAAATTTAAAGTACTTATCCTTTGAACCCTGATTACCTGTTACTGTTTTGCTAATTTGAATATCATGGGTAGTATAACTATTCTTGAAGCCAATGGACTTTTCACCGCCATCTGATGCATAAGTAAAATCACCTGTTACAGTTGAACCATCTTCAACTATAGAATCACTATTAGCACCTGATGTTTCAGCACTTGCAGGATTAGTTACAGTCCCTTTGTAAATTATATAACCTGTAACTTCAAGACCGCTACCATTATCTTCAACATACACATCAACAGTTCTTGTAGTTGTTGTATCATTTACAATACCTGCTGCACCTGTTGTCGCATTTTCTGTAACTATGTAACGATAAATACCTGGTTCATCAAATGAACAGCCTGAAAAATCAAGAGTTGCCTTTCTTGTTGCATAATATGTGTCACCAGCAATATCATTTATTGCTACATTGTCGGGATTGTCAGCAGCATCATCCGCCGCTGCATCAGCCTTTGTCATAGCTTTAAATGTAATTTGACC
>CABUWB010000084.1 GCA_902495025.1 uncultured Eubacteriales bacterium | reverse complement strand
TGCTGCGTTAAGCGGTGTTATGCCGCCTATGCCGTAAACAGGTATATCAACCGCACTGCACACTGCTTTGAGTGCATCAGTGCCTCTTGGGGCAAGTCCCCTTTTGCAGTCGGTTGCAAATACGTGTCCATAGGTGATATAGTCTGCACCAAGCTCTTGCGCCCTTACAGCGTCGGCTATGCTGTGGGTGGATATGCCAAAGAGGCTGAATTTACCATATCCGCCCTTTTCGGCTATGGAAAGGGGCAGATGTATGCCGTCTGCCTTTATTTTGGCGGCGGCATTAAAAAAGGTGTTGCACACAAGCGGCACATTGTGCCTGCGGCATATTTCAAGCACATCTGTGGCAAGCGTGGTGTATTCGCTTTCGGTTAAGTCCTTTTCCCTTAAAATAATAAATTTTGGTTTAGCTGCCGCTATTTTTTCAAGCTGTGTGAGGAAATTATCCACGCACAGCTTTCTTGATGTAACACATACTATATCCATAATCAAACCCTTATGTAGTCGGTAAACACAGGCTGTAAGCCCTTTGCCACAATGGCTGCCCTTACCTCGTCAACACTCCTTGGGTCGGAAATATCAAACTGCTCGTCGCCCTTTTCCTCGTGTGCGTGTCCGCCTACGCCTACACTTACGCCGGCGGAAATTTTTGTGGCGCACATACCTATTACATTATCCCTGAAGCCTGCACGCTCCCTTGTGGAAATAGTGATGCCTGCAAAAGGCATAAACAGGCGGTAAGCCGTCATTACCTGTAAAAGCTGGCGTTCATGCACGTCCTTTGGGTTATTCTCCTCGTTATTGATAAAGGGGCGCAGACGTGGGGGTGAAAACGATATTTCAGCCTGTGGGTATTTCTGCTGTACAAGCTTTGCGTGAAGTCCCGTTGCAAGTGCGTCCTTGCGGAAATCATCAAGACCTAAAAGCGCACCAAAGGCAACACCCCTCATACCGCCCCTTAACGCTCTCTCCTGTGCGTTAAAGCGGTAAGGATAGATACGCTTTGAGCCTCGCAGGTGCATTTCCTCGTATTTATCGGTGTTGTAGGTTTCCTGATATACGCAAACGTAGTCAGCGCCGCACTCATGCAGATACTTATATTCGTCAGTGTTAAGCGGATATATTTCAATGCCGACAAGGTTAAAATACTTTGCGGCAAGCTTTACAGCCTCGCCTATGTATTCAACAGAGGACATTTTCTTTTCCTCACCCGTTAAGAGGAGAATATCCTGCAAGCCTGTTTTGGCTATGGTTTTCAGCTCCTCCTCAATTTCCTCATAGGTCAGCTTTGCCCTGTTAATGCGGTTTGCGCAGTTAAAGCCGCAGTATACGCAGTAGTTTTCACAGTAGTTTGCAATATAGAGTGGTGTGAACATAGACACCGAGCTGCCAAAGTGCTTGCCTGTTTCAATTTTGGCACGCTGCGCCATCTGCTCAAGGTATGGCAGTGCCGCAGGGGAGAGCAGTGCCTTAAATTCCTCAACGTCAATGGTGTCGGCGGCAAGTGCCTTTTCAACGTCGGCAGCGGTGTAGCTGTCATAATCATATGCGGACATTTCGGCAAGCACCCTGTCCATAATATCAGAGTCTATTGCCTCCATACCCTCCATATATTCCATGTGGTTATATTTTCTTATATCCTTAATCATTTATATCAGTCCTCCAAAAATCCCGTAAGGGGGCTTGACGCCTCGCCGCCCTTGGAGAGTACCCTGCCAAGCCCTGCAAGGTAAGCCTGTCTGCCTGCCTCTATTGCAAGACGGAATGCCGTTGCCATTTGCGCAACATCGCCTGCGGTTGCTATTGCTGTGTTTGCCATAACTGCCGCTGCGCCCATCTCCATAGCCTCACAAGCCTGTGATGGTCTGCCTATGCCTGCATCAACTATAATAGGCAGGTCAATTTCATCAATTAAAATCTGTATAAACTCCTTTGTGGCAAGTCCCTTGTTGCTGCCTATTGGTGAGCCTAAGGGCATAACTGCCGCCGCACCTGCATTGGCAAGGTCCCTTGCGGCATTCAAGTCGGGGTACATATAAGGCATTACCACAAAGCCCTCCTTTGCAAGCACCTCGGTTGCCTTGATTGTTTCGTAATTGTCGGGCAGAAGATATTTGCTGTCCCTTACTACCTCAATTTTAACAAAATCACCGCAGCCAAGCTCCCTTGAAAGCCTTGCGATACGCACTGCCTCGTCTGCATTGCGTGCGCCGCTTGTGTTTGGCAAAAGTGTGATACCCTCGGGCATATAGTCAAGTATGTTTTCCTCGCACTCACCATTTGCACGTCTGAGGGCAAGGGTTGCTATCTGTGCGCCGCTGTTTTCAATTACCTTTTTTGTCATATCCAGTGTAAATTTACCCGAGCCGAGTATAAAGCGTGAGTCAAACTCATGTCCGCCGATTATAAGCTTGTCATCTGTCATTTTATTTTCCTCCGAATTAATGTTTTTGTCTGTGTATATCCGTATCAGCCACCGCCCATAAAGGTAACAACCTCTAGGGTGTCGCTGTCCTTGAGCATAACCTCGCCATAGCTTGCCTTAGGTATAATCTCGCCGTTAAGTTCAATTGCAACACGTGTTATTTTATAGCCGTTTTCCTCAAGAAACTGTGTAACCGAAACGGACTTTTCAAGTGTTATGTCCTTGCCGTTAAGCCTCATAATTTTGCCCTCCTTTATGTAAAATACCCTTTTTAACGCACAAAAAGGGTACACCCTTTCGGTGGTGTACCCCATTTAAGTGTTAGTGTTTATTAAGCTATAAAGATAATAGCATATCGGGATATATTTGTCAAGTAGGTTATTTTTCCGTCAGGTCGTGAAACCAGAAATGGTTGTTTCTGCCGTTTTGCTTAACGTGATACAGTGCCTTGTCGGCATTGTCAATAAGCTCCTTAAGTCCCTCTGCATCATTGGGATATACGGAAAGACCTGCGCTGTAGCTTATAGGCAGATTAAGTCCGTTTGAAAGGTATATTTCCTTAAATTTAACACGCAGGTTAGCCATAAGGTTATCAATTTCAGCAACGGAGAGCGGTTTATAAATAAACACGTTAAATTCATCACCGCCAACTCTTGCAACAATGCCCGTACCTGAAAATACCTGCGTTAATATGGACGCAACCGCACAAAGCACCTGGTCGCCTGCGTCGTGTCCGTAGTTGTCGTTGACGGATTTAAAGTAGTCCACATCAAGAAACATAAAGGTAGAGCGCTCAAAGCCGTTATTTTCAGAATACATTTCCTCCAGTCTGTTTTGGAAGGCACGCCTGTTAATAACCTTTGTAAGCGGGTCAATGTCAGAGAGAGTCTGTAATGCCTTGTTCTGCTTATGTTCACGCCAGTACGCCGAGCCGCCGAAAAGCAGGGTGGCAAGTATAAGCAGTGCGGCGCATACAACAACGCCTATGGTAAACTGCTGCATGGTGTTTGAAAGCTCGCTTATAGGTATGCGTATAACAATATTCCAGTTATTCATGCCGCCTATTTTCATAAATGCCTGTGCGTATGATATACCGTCCGTTTCGTAGTTGATAATATTATCGTTTGAGCCGAGCTTCATATTTTGCAGCCATGTGTCATAGTTGTAGCCGCTGAGGCAGCTTATGCTGTTTTTAATTAAACGTACATTGCCCCATGTACCCGCAGGGCTTTGCTCGCTTGCAGAGCAGCTTACAAAGTTGCCCGAGTACGGATTCATAAGCAGTACAGTGGTATGCTCCGACAAAATATTGGTATAGGCAAGGTTCTGCACCGTTTCAAGGTAGTAGGTAACAAAAACATGACCACGCCTTGTGTTGTTGTGATATATTGGTGAGAACATGGTAATCATATTGCTGCCTGTTACGCTGGAGCGGTATGGCTCGGTAATATAAATACCGCCTGAGCTGATAGCAGCAGTGTCAAAGCTGTGCTTTTTAATATCCATTACCTCACCCGGCGTACCGTAAATTGTGCCGTCATCAGATACAAGACCTATGCTGAAATAAGGCATGCTTTTAAGCGTGTTTTGCAGCTCATCATAGCTTTCTTCGCAGGAAAAATCCTCTTTTGCGGACATAATGTCCGATACCTCGGTAAGATAGTTTATCATCATCTCAAAGGAGGTATTTACCTTTTCTGACATAAGGCTGAGGGTGTTGTTAATCTGGTTGACGGTATTCTGCTTTATAAGTCCGCTCAGCACTATGGATATGGTAACCAGAATAAGCATACAAAATGAAAGGTAGTATATTAAGGAACGTATGTATATACCGCCCGTACCATGACTGTTTGGCTTTTTCATCACTTTCCACCAGCCTTATGCTGCTCGTAGTCCTTTTGGTTTTCGCTGTTTACAACAATTGCTCCCGTATCAATAAATTTATAATCGGGGGCATTGCCGTCAAGTATGGCTAGTGCCTGCTCCAGCCCCTTATAGCCCATGTCGTACTGGTTTTGCACTATGGTTGACGCCTTATGTGCGTTATCTGCAATCATTGCGGCGGTTTCATCTGCATAGTCAAAGCCTACAAGTATAATGTCACTGCGGTTTTGTACATTTAAGCCGTTTACAAAGCCTACCGTTGAGCTGTTGTTGCAGCCAAACATACCCTTTACATTGGGATAGTTTTCAAGAAAATCTATGCAGTTCTGCTTTGCTGCCTCAACATCACCGTTATTCAGCTTGACCTCGTCAAGTACGGTCCATGCGGCAGGAGCGTTTGCCGACCAGTACTGGTTAAAGCCTGCAAGCCTGTCAATAACCGTCTGTGAGGAAACAGAGGTAATCTGTATTGCTATTTGTATATTCTCGTTTGGTGATACACCGCTGCTGCGCAAAAGACGTATCATTTCAGAGGCAGCAAGCTCACCTGCCTGTAAATTATCCGTCATATAGCAGGTATCAAAGCTGGAGGTATCATTAAGTATGGTATCTACAAGTATAACAGGTATACCCTGATTATGTATTTCATTTATGGCAGAGGATAAGGCTATTGAGCTGGCAGGGGAAAGTATTATTGCATCTGCGCCTGCATTTACTGCCTCCTTAAGCATAGCCTCCTGCGTCTGCCAGTCGCCCTCGCCTGCAGGGCCGCCAAGGTAAACATTGCAGCCGTTAAGCTCGCCCGAGTCGGCAATGCCGTTTGAAATGCCCTGCCAGTACTGGCTTGTAATAACCTTTAATACGGCATATATGTTTTTTTGTCCGTCCTTAATTTCGGTAATAGGCTCAAAGTCAAAGCGCTCCGCCTGTACCGCAGTGTTATTATCCTCATTCTTCCTGCATCCGCCTGTAAACGAAATTGTGCATATAAGCGCAAGGGAAAGCAGTATACAAGCTGTTTTTCGTAATTTTATAGCCATCATGCCGTACCCTCCTTTAGTAACCACTGATTAATTAATCTTTTACAGCTTTGGCTAAAATTTCCCATACCTTCCTCAAACTCACTTGACGAAGCGCCTACGGCTTCGCCTGCGGTCGTTTTCGTTGGTCTGAAAAATTTTATCTCAAACCTGCTTTAGTGAATTAATCAGTGTTTACTTTAATTATTATGTGATTTATGATATATATACAACAGGTTATTATATTGCTTTTGTTTAATAATAACATATTTCGTGTTCTTATTCAACGTATTTTATCAATTATTACATAAATAGTTACGAATATACTTTTAATCGCTTTTTGGTTTTTGACATATTTGATTTTAATAATACTTGAAAAATAGCCTGCTTTCATATATAATGTAGTTTATCAAATTATTTGAATTTCGGTTTATGGTCAAAGGAATGATTTTATGGAGCAATATGAACAACTGTTTGATGAGCTTATTCTGAAAATTAACAAATATCACCCCTCCAGTGATTTAACTATGGTGGACAAGGCTTATGCGCTTGCAAGGCAGGCACATGGCAATCAGCTGAGAAAGTCGGGCGAGCCTTACATTATACACCCTCTCTGTGTGGCAATTATCCTTGCCGAGCTGGAGCTTGATATGGAGAGCATAGTGGCTGGTATTCTGCATGACGTGGTTGAGGATACCGTATATAGCTGTGAGGATATTACAAATATGTTCAATGCGGACGTATCGCTGCTTGTTGACGGTGTTACCAAGCTGGAGAAAATTGAGTACGTATCCAAGGAGGAGCTGCAGGCGGAAAATTACCGTAAAATGTTCCTCTCCATGGCAAAGGATATAAGGGTTATACTTATCAAGATTGCCGACAGGCTGCACAATATGCGTACCCTTAAATTTATGAAGCCTGAAAAGCAGAGGGAGAAGGCACAGGAAACGCTCGACATTTATGCCCCTCTTGCAGACCGTCTTGGTATATCCAAAATCAAGACCGAGCTGGAGGATTTATCACTGCGCTATTTAGAGCCTGACGCCTACTATGACCTTGCGGATAAAATCAAGCGCAAGCAGTCCGAGCGTGAGGAGTTTGTTGAAAAAATCGTTACTGAAATCAAGGGAAAGTGCGACGAGGCAGGTATTCACTGCGAGGTTTATGGCAGACCAAAGCACTTTTTCAGCATCTATAAAAAGATGCACAACAAAAACAAGACCATTGACCAGATTTTTGACCTGTTTGCGGTGCGTATACTTGTGGATACCGTAACCGACTGCTATGCGGCGCTCGGTGTTGTGCATGAAATTTACAAGCCTATACCTAACCGTTTTAAGGACTATATATCAATGCCAAAGGCTAATATGTACCAGTCGCTCCACAATACGCTGATAGGTCCCGAGGGTACTCCCTTTGAGGTGCAGATAAGAACCTTTGAAATGCACAGGACGGCTGAATACGGTATCGCTGCCCACTGGAAATATAAAGAGGGCAGAACGGATACGGGGCAGGACGCTGAGGAGGTTAAGCTCTCATGGCTCAGGCAGATTCTTGAGTGGCAGAGGGATATGTCCGACAACAAGGAATTTATGGATACCATAAAGACCGACCTGGACGTATTTAATGAAAATGTTTACTGCTTCAGCCCCAATGGTAAGGTTATCAGCCTGCTGGAGGGCTCTACGCCTGTTGACTTTGCATACGCAATTCATTCAGCAATAGGCAACACAATGATTAGTGCAAGGGTAAACGGCAGAATTGTAAACTTTGACTATAAGCTCAAAAACGGTGACAGGGTTGAAATTCTTACCTCGCAGAACTCCAAAGGCCCTAGCATGGACTGGCTTAAATTTGTCAAAACAAGTCAGGCAAGGAGCAAAATCAACCAGTGGTATAAAAAGGTTAACAAAGAGGAAAATATCATAAAGGGCAGAGATTTGCTCGAAAAAGAGGCTAAGAAAAAGGGCTACGAAATTGGTATCCTTACAACGCCCGACGCTGTTTCCTCTGTACTTAACCGCTACAGCTTTCGTGATTGGGACGCAATCTGTGCAGCCGTAGGTCATGGCGGACTGAAAGAGGGACAGGTTGTAAACAGACTTGTTGAAATTTATCTTGCTGAGCAGAAACGCCATAAAACCGCAGACCAGCTTATGAAAGAGCGTGAGGACGCAATAAAAGCACAGATGGACGCAAATTCCGCTGCTCCTGTTACAAGGCAGAGGGGCAAGGGCGGCGTATTTGTGCATGGCGTAGGCGATATTGAGGTAAGGTTTTCACGCTGCTGTACGCCTGTACCCGGTGATGAAATTGTCGGCTTTGTTACAAGGGGGCGTGGCGTTTCAATTCACCGTACCGATTGTATCAACATAATCAATTTAAGCGAAGAGGAGCGTGCAAGGCTGCTTGAGGCGGAGTGGAACACAGGCAGCGGCGAAAAGACCTCGGGCAGCTACGGCGCTGAAATACGTGTATTTGCACCCGACAGAAACGGTCTTACAATGGATATTTTAAAGG
>CABUWB010000083.1 GCA_902495025.1 uncultured Eubacteriales bacterium | reverse complement strand
GACGAGGACTAAAAGGCAGTTTGCACTTCCGTACGTGATAAGGCTGTTGAAAAAATGGATAAGCTGCGTGTTGCAGATACCATTACGGAAATCTTTACCTTATTTAAGAGGTGCAACAAGTACGTTGATGAAACCGAGCCTTGGGCACTTGCAAAGGACCCAGAAAAGGCAGACAGGCTTTCAACCGTACTTTATAATCTTGTTGAGGGCATTGTAATAGGCGCAAGCCTGCTTGAACCTTTTATGCCCGAAACTGCACAGAGAATTGTTAAGCAGCTTTCAACACAGATTCGTGCCTTTGATGAGCTTGATAAGTTCGGTCTTTATCCATCTGGCACAAAGGTTGCCGAAAAGCCCGATATGCTCTTTGCACGCCTTGATATGAAGGACGTACAGGCGCATGCTGAAAAGGTTGCACAGGCTCAGATGAAAGAGGCACAGGCTGAAGAAGAAGCAAATAAGCCAAAGGCGGAGCCTATTACAATTGATGACTTTGCAAAGGTGGAGCTTAAAATAGGTAAGGTGCTGGAGTGCAAAAAGGTTGAGGGCGCAGACAAGCTCCTTCAGTCGCAAATTCAGATTGGCAGCGAGGTGCGCACAATTTTATCGGGTATTGCAAAATGGTATAAGCCCGAGGAAATGGTGGGAAAAAATGTTGTGGTTGTAACAAATCTCCCTCCACGCAAAATGAGGGGCGTTATGAGCGAGGGTATGATACTTGCAGCCTCCGATGATGAGGGCAATTTAAAGGTTGTTACAACTGACGGCGATATTAAGAGCGGCAGCGAGGTAGGCTGATAATGATTTACGAAACACACGCACATTATGATGATGAGCGTTTTGACGGCAGCAGGGACGAGCTTTTGGGCTCTCTCCCTGCTGCGGGCATTTACAGGGTAATTAATGTTGGTGCGGATATGACATCTTCAAGGGAGAGTATTGCACTTGCAAAAAAGTATCCTTATATATATGCCGCTGTCGGCGTTCACCCTCATGATACGGAAAATATGACAGACAGGGATATTGACGAGCTTAAAAGGCTGACAGAGTACGAAAAGGTGCTTGCCGTAGGTGAAATAGGGCTTGACTATTATTATGATGCGGATTTTAAGGACAAGCAGCAGCACTGGTTTGCACGTCAGCTTGACCTTGCCGATGAGGTAGGGCTGCCCGTAATAATTCATTCAAGGGACGCCGCACAGGATACCTTTGACATAATTAAGGCGTCAAATGTGCGCAGCGGTGTAATACATGCCTACTCGGGCGGTGTGGAAATGGCATTTGATTATATTGACATGGGTTTTTATATCGGCGTAGGCGGAGTTGTTACATTTAAAAATGCAAAAAAACTGGTCGAAGTGGTAAAAAACATCCCGATTGAGCAAATTTTGCTGGAAACAGATTCGCCATATTTATCTCCGGAGCCTTTAAGGGGTACATGTAATAATTCACAAAATCTGAAGTATATAGTACAGAAAATCAGTGAAATTAAACAAATTGAGCCCGATTTTGTTATCGAAACGACTCGGAAAAACGCAGAACGTCTTTTCGACAGAAAAAAAGTTGTTGCATAAATGTTACAAATGTGTTAAAGTATATGTTGCAAGCAAGTTAATAAGAGTGTGCTCCCCACGGGCACATTCTTAAATTTGCGCAAAATAACTTAAAAATCAGAAAATATGGTTGATTAAATACAACTGTAGAGGACTTTCCGTAAAAATTGTTTCATAATTTTTACAGCGTCAATTTAACAAATTATTAAAATTGTTTCATAATTGTTGCGAAAGTCCAAAGGAGGAAATATTTATGTCGAAGTATTTATGTAACACAGCAATTCACTTACGTGCATTTGTCGTAGCGATTATAGCAATTACCATTATGAGCATGGGCAGCATTGCAAAGGCTGCTGAAACAGGCGCAAGAGGTATAAGGGTTATTATTGACGGCGAGAGCAGGTATTACGAAACTACAGAAAAGACCGTTGGCGCTTTTCTTGCAAATGAAAATATTACTGTTGATGAGCAGGACATTATCAATGTGGATATGGACGATGAAATTACAAGCAGTATGCGTATAGTAATTGATACACCTTTTGAGGTTATGGTTTCTGTTGACGGCGGCGAGTACAAGGCTGTTGAAACCAATGCCGAAACAATCGGCAAGCTTATTGTGCAGATGCGTGAGAGCGATGCTGATATGGACTACCAGACAGCAGAGGGCGTAAGCTCCAGCACAAAGCTTGAGGCTGGTATGAATATTGAGCTTTTATCAGTAACAAGCCAGACTTTTACCAAAACAGAAAATATCCCTTTTGAAACCAAAACTGTTGATACCGACAGCCTTTATGTCGGCGAAAGCAGGGTTGCACAGGAGGGTGCAGAGGGTGAAAAGGTTATTACCATGAAATCCGTTTACGTAGGCGGTACCCTTAAAGAAACATATTCAATAGACAGTAATGTTACAAAGCTGCCTGTTGATAAGGTCATTGAAAACGGCACTAAGGAAAAGCCACAGCCTGCTCCTGCAGCTGCTGCACCTGCCGCAAGTAAAAATACCATTGCAGGTTATAACTATTCAAGCGTTATTACCATGAGTGCAACAGCTTACTGCCCATGTAAAAAGTGCTGCGGCAGCAATGCAAAGGGCATTACTGCAAGCGGTATGAAGGCAGGCTACGGTGTTGTTGCTGTTGATAAAAGGGTTATCCCACTTGGCACAAAGCTCTATGTTGAGGGCTACGGCTATTGTATTGCGGCTGATACAGGCAGCGCAATCAAGGGTAACAGAATTGACCTTTGCTATGACACACATTATTCGGCTCTTCATGCAGGATACGGTCATACACCTGTTAAGGTTTACATTTTAGAATAATAATGTTATTATGGGCTGTCGCATTGCGGCAGCTCTGTTTTTTTATTTGTTTGTTATGATATAAAGGATAAATTTCACATATTTTTTATAATTTTACAAAATATTTGCATAAATAAAAATTTTATGATATAATTATAAAACTATTATTTTTTAGGAGGGATAAAATGAACCCCGATACTTTTAAGGTATTGATTGCAATGGTATGCTACATGCTTATTGTTATAGGCATTGGCTTATACTTTGCAAAAAAGGCACAGGCAAACAGTGAAAACTATTTCCTGGGCGGCAGGTCGCTTGGACCATGGGTTGCCGCAATGAGTGCAGAGGCGTCGGATATGAGCGGCTGGCTGCTTATGGGTCTGCCTGGTGTTGCTTACTGGTGCGGTCTTGCAGATGCAAGCTGGACTGCAATCGGTCTTGCACTTGGTACGTACATAAACTGGCTTATTGTTGCGAAAAGATTAAGGCAGTATTCCGCCGTTTCGGGCGATGCTATTACAGTGCCTGACTTTTTGAGCAACCGCTATCATGAAAAGAAAAAGGTTATACTTGCAATTTCCGCAATATTTATCCTTATATTCTTTACAATTTATGCGTCAAGCTGCTTTGTAACCTGCGGTAAGCTCTTTGCAAGCCTGTTTGATACCGATTATCATGCAATGATGATTATCGGTGCGGTATTTGTTGTATTTTATACCGTAATCGGCGGCTTTCTTGCTGAAAGCGCGTCGGACTTTATGCAGGGCGTGGTTATGTTCCTTGCTCTTGTGCTTGTTGTTTCGCTTGGCGTTATCAATGCAGGCGGTTTTGGTGCCGTTATTGAAAATGCAAAGGAGATACCTGGCTATCTTTCGCTTACATCTCTTGCAAACCCAACAGTAGATGCCGACGGTGTACAGCAGATGGCTAACAATGCTCCTTTATTCGGCGAGGCTAAGCCTTATGGTCTGCTTAATATTGCGTCCATGCTTGCATGGGGTCTTGGTTACTTTGGTGTGCCACAGGTACTCCTGCGCTTTATGGCAATCAGAAAGGTTGACGAGCTTAAGCAGTCAAGGAGAATTGCAACCACATGGTGTGTAATTTCACTTGCAACCGCTGTATTTATCGGTATCATAGGCAGAAAGCTGTTCCCATATTCGGATGAGCTTTCAACACAGAGCCTCAGCGAAAATATCTTTATTGTAATGTCGCAGACAATGCTGCATCCTCTTTTTGCGGGCGTTGTTATGGCAGGTATCCTTGCAGCTACAATCAGCTCATCTGACTCATATCTGCTTATTGCCGCATCTGCATTCTCAAAAAATATCTTTGAGGGTATTATTAAAAAGGACGCAAGCGACAAAACGGTTATGCACGTTTCAAGAGGTGTGCTGCTGCTTATTTCTCTTATAGGTGTTGCTATCGCATGGAACCAGAACAGCGTTATTTTCAAGCTTGTTTCCTTTGCATGGGCAGGCTTTGGTGCAACCTTCGGCCCTGTTATGCTCTTTTCCCTTTTCTGGAAGAGGACAACAAGAGAGGGCGCAATTGCAGGTATGCTTTCGGGTGGTGCAATGGTATTTATATGGAAAATGGGTATAAGTAAGCTCGGCGGTCTTTTTGCTATTTATGAGCTGTTGCCTGCTTTCATTGTATCCTGTATCTTTATTGTTGCGGTATCTCTTGCAACAAAGGAGCCAAGTCAGCAGATTTATGACGAATTTGAAAAGGCTAAGGCATATAAAGGCTGATATATTAAACGGTGTCAATCAGACACCGTTTTTTATGTGCAAATTATGGTGGAAATCGGGCATAAAATCTGTTATAATAAATGTAATTACGCTTACTTGCGAGGATTAATTTATAAGAGGTGCAGATATGTATTTAAAGGGGCTTGAACTTCAGGGCTTTAAATCCTTCCCCGACAGGATAAGGCTTGATTTTAATAAGGGTATAACGGCTGTTGTCGGCCCTAACGGCAGCGGTAAAAGCAATATTTCCGATGCGGTGCGCTGGGTGCTTGGTGAAAAGAGTGCCAAAACCCTGCGTGGTGCCAAAATGGAGGATATTATTTTCAGCGGTACTGCGGACAGAAAGCCTATGGGCTTTGCCGAGGTAACGCTTATTATGGATAACGGCGGCCATGTTCTTAATGTGGATTACAGCGAGGTTTCCGTTACAAGAAAGGTGTACCGCACAGGCGACAGCGAGTACCTTATAAACGGCAGAGCTTGCCGCCAGAGGGATATACTGGAGCTTTTTATGGATACGGGCGTAGGTAAGGAGGGCTACTCCATTATCGGTCAGGGCCGTATTGACGAAATACTTTCAAGCAAGTCCGAGGACAGGCGCAACCTTTTTGAGGAGGCGGCAGGTATTGTCAAGTACAAGGCAAGGTGCAACGAGGCAAAAAACAATCTGGAGCATACACAGGCAAACCTTGTGCGTATAAACGATATTTTATCCGAGCTTGAATCGCAGGTAGGCCCGCTTGAAAAGCAGGCGGAAAAGACAAAAAAATATCGTGTGCTTTATGAGGAATTAAAGGGCATACAGATAAGCATTTTTGTTGAGGATGCCGACAGGTATGAGGCGGATATTGCCTTTTTTGACAAACAGTTAAACCAGCTTAAGGCGGATATTGAGTCAAACAGAGGTGAGCAGTCAAGGCTGGAGGACACGAAGGAGAAATTTCGTGAGCGCCTTATGGAAATTAATTCCGAGCTTGACGAAACTGCCGCACGCCTTACGGAAAAAAGAGCTGAGGCTGAAAAGCGCAACGGTGATATAAGGCTTTGCGACAACGACAGCGAGCATATTGCACAGCGTATTGCGCTTGCACAGCGTGATATTAAGGATAACCTTGCAAAAATGCAGGAGAAAGAGGAAAAGCAGAAGGAGCTTGGCGCTTACCTTGATGCCAAGAAAATAGAGCTTGCCAATAAAAAGGAGCGCTATGAAAGCCGCCGCAGTGAAATGGAGAGCATAAGCCATACCCTTTCAGAGGGAGAGGAGCAGCTTGGCAGATACAATGACGAGATGTACGACTCTCTTAACAGGCGAAATGAGCTTAACGCAAGGGTATCTGAGCTTAATGCAGTATTAAGACAGTATGAGGAAAGCGGCAAAAGCTCAAATGAAATACTTTCCTCCTATGACGGCAGACTGGAGCAGACAAGGGTTGCGCTTGCTGTACAGCAGCAGGAGGCAGATGGCATTGAGCTTGAGGGCAAGACAATTGCGGATAATATTGCCTCTCTTACAGCTGAAAAGGAGCGTATTGCGGCACTTACAGCGGATAAAACCAAGCGTCAGCAGAACGTTTTAAGGGAAATAAGCGACAAAAACTCACGTTTAAAGGTACTTACCGAGTACAAAAACGACTATGAGGGCTACTATAACGGCGTAAAGGCTATACTTAAATTAAGGGATAACGGCACACGAGGCTACGAGGGCATTAAGGGTGCGGTAGGCGAGGTAATTACCATGCCCGCCGAGCTTGAAACCGCAATTGAAATTGCTCTTGGCGGAGCTGTGCAGAACATAATTGCAGATACGGAGGAAAATGTCAAGGCTGCCATTGCTTATTTAAAGCAGAACAGGCTTGGCAGGGCAACATTTTTGCCGATGAATGCCGTTAAGGGCAGAACAATGGGTGCAGATAAGTACAAGGTTACAAGTGCCCCGGGGGTTATAGGCATAGCAAAGGAGCTTATAAGCTATGCGCCCGAGTATGAGGGCATTATGTCCTCACTGCTTGACAGGGTGATTGTTGTGGATAATATCGACAACGGTATTCAGCTTGCAAGGCAGACAAAGTACGCCTATAAAATTGTTACCTTAGAGGGCGACCTCTTTAATGCAGGCGGCTCAATGACGGGTGGCTCTACGGGTAAAAAGACGGCTGGCATATTCTCACGTACAAGGGAGATAACCGAGCTGCAAAGCGCCCTTGACCTTTTGCAAAAGGACAGGACACAGCTTTCGGACGAGCTTGCAAAAATTGCGGCACGCTCAGAGGATATAGACGAGAGCCTTAACGAGGCAAGGGAAGAGCTGCAAAATCTTGCAGTTGCAAAAAATGAGCATAAAATTAAAATTGAGCATATCTTAGGTGAAATTGCAGAGCTTGAAAAGGAAAAAAGCGAGCATCTTGCACGTATGCAGGAGCTTAGCAAAAATCTTGAAAGCACAAGGGCAGAGGCGGAACGCTCGCAGGCAGAGCTTGAAAGGCTGAACGGCGAGATTGAGCAAATCCGCCAAAAGATTGACAGCTTTAACGACACCCTTAAAACCCACAAGGAGAGCAGGGACAGCTTTAATGAGGAGCTTATCCTTATGAGTGGTGAAATTAACAGGCTCAAGGGTGAGTATGAGGCTATTGCTGCCGATATTGAAAGGGCAAAGGCAGAGCAGGGCGCACTGCTTGATAAAAATAACGAGCTGGAAGAAACAATTGAGGCTGACAAAAAAGCCATTGAGGAACACGAGCTTGATAAAAAACGTCTTGCTGAGGAGGCAGAGCGCCTTGAGGAGGAATGTAACTCCATTGTGGAAAAGCAAAAGCAGCTTACAGAGGAAAAGACAAAGACCACAGCTCTTTCTGACGAGTACGAAAGACGTATTCGCTCCATAATGCAGTCTGTAAGCGGACTTGAAAACGAAAGGACACGTATAGGCGGCAAAAGGGAGCAGACCGAGGTCAAGAGCAGGGAGCTGCACGACAGAATGTTTGAAAGCTATGAAATAAGCTATGTTGCGGCTAAGTCCTACCCTCCGCTTGATATGAAGTATGACGTTAAAAAGCGTGAGGAGGCAAGGCTTAAAGGTGAAATCCGCCAGCTTGGCTCCGTCAACGTAAATGCCGTTGAGGAATATCAGGCAGTTAAGGAGAGGTACGACCAGTACACCAAGCAGCAAAGTGATATAATTGATACCGAGGCAAAGCTAAAGGAGATAATTGCACAGCTCCAGACTCTTATGGAGGTGCAGTTTAAGGAGCAGTTTAAAATAATAAGCGAAAACTTTACAAGGGTGTTTGCGGAAATGTTTGGCGGCGGTAAGGCGGCGCTTAAACTTGCTGATGAAAGTG
>CABUWB010000082.1 GCA_902495025.1 uncultured Eubacteriales bacterium | reverse complement strand
TCACCGATTGACTGAGCCGCAATAATACCTACTGCCTCACCAATTCTTACCAGTCTGCCGCTTGCCATGTTAGCGCCGTAGCACTTGGAGCAGATACCGTTGTGTGAACGGCATGAAAGCATTGTTCTGATATAAACCTTATCAATACCTGCTGCAACAACTGCCTCTGCCTGGTCAGGTGAAATCATTGTATCAGCCTCAACAAGCACCTCGCCTGTTTCGGGATGTCTTATCTCGTTTACGGAGTAGCGGCCTCTTATTCTGTCGGTCAGCGGCTCGATAGTTTCGCTGCCGTCCATATAAGCGCTTACCCACATACCTGGTATCTCGTCAAGATGCTCTGCACAGTCGTGCTCTCTGATGATAATATCCTGTGATACATCAACAAGACGTCTTGTAAGGTAACCAGAGTCGGCTGTTCTGAGGGCGGTATCGGAAAGACCCTTTCTAGCGCCATGAGCGGATACGAAATACTCCTGAACGCTAAGACCCTCTCGGAAGTTAGCCTTGATAGGAAGCTCGATAGTTTCACCACTAGGTGATGCCATCAGACCACGCATACCAGCAAGCTGCTTAATCTGTCTGTTAGAGCCTCGAGCACCCGAGTGTGCCATCATGAAGATGTTGTTATACTTACCAAGACCTGCAAGAAGTGCCTGTGTAATCTTATCATCGGCAGCCTCCCAGACCTCAATAACCTTCTTATGACGCTCCTCGTCGGTCATAAGACCACGTCTGAACATCTTAGTAATCTTGTTTACTTCCTCATCTGCCTGTGCAAGGTACTCCTCCTTAGCGGCAGGAATTTCCATATCGGATACGGAAACGGTAAGTGCGCCCCTTGTGGAGAACTTGTAGCCTAAGCTCTTGATTTCATCAAGCACAACGGCAGTTTCGGTTGAAGGATGCTTGTTAATACACTTTTTGATAAGCTTACCAAGCTCCTGCTTACGTACAAGGAAATCAACCTCGTACTTAAATTTATTTTCCGGAATTGAGCGGTCAACAAAGCCCAAATCCTGTGGAATAATCTCGTTAAAGATAATACGTCCTACTGTGGTATCGACAATGGCGCTCTGCTCTACACCGTCAATTTCCATGCTGCGTCTTACCTTAATTCTTGCATGCAGGCTTACAACGTGGTTGTCGTATGCCATTCTTGCCTCGTTTTCGTCCTTGAAAATCTTGCCCTCGCCAGGCTCGCCCTCTTTGTCAAGTGTAAGGTAGTAGATACCAAGTACCATATCCTGTGTAGGTACGGTAACAGGCTCACCGTCAGATGGCTTTAAGAGGTTGTTAGGTGAAAGCAGAAGGAAACGGCACTCTGCCTGTGCCTCAACTGAAAGAGGAACGTGAACAGCCATCTGGTCGCCGTCGAAGTCGGCATTATAGGCTGTACAAACAAGCGGATGCAGCTTAATTGCACGACCCTCAACAAGTACAGGCTCAAATGCCTGAATACCAAGTCTGTGCAGCGTAGGAGCACGGTTAAGCATAACAGGATGCTCCTTGATAACCTCCTCCAGAACGTCCCAAACGTCGTCCTGCAGTCTTTCAACCATTCTCTTGGCTGATTTTATATTATGCGCCTTGCCGTCCTGCACGAGCTTTTTCATAACGAAAGGCTTGAAAAGCTCAATTGCCATTTCCTTAGGCAGACCGCACTGATAAATTTTAAGGCTTGGGCCTACAACGATAACGGAACGTCCCGAGTAGTCAACTCGCTTACCGAGCAGGTTCTGACGGAAACGTCCCTGCTTGCCCTTAAGCAGGTCTGAAAGTGATTTAAGGCTTCTGTTGCCGGGGCCTGTAACAGGGCGGCCACGTCTGCCGTTATCAATAAGGGCGTCAACAGCCTCCTGCAGCATTCTCTTTTCATTTCTTACGATAATGTCTGGAGCGCCAAGCTCAAGCAGCTTTTTAAGTCTGTTATTTCTGTTGATAACCCTTCTGTATAAATCATTGAGGTCGGAGGTTGCAAAACGTCCGCCGTCAAGCTGTACCATAGGACGAAGGTCGGGTGGAATTACAGGGATTGCATCCAAAATCATCCATTCTGGTCTGTTGCCGGAGGTACGGAAGGACTCCACTACCTCGAGCTTTTTAACAATCCTTACCCTCTTCTGACCGGAGCTGTCCCTGAGCTGAGCCTTTAACTCCTCAGCCTCCTTTTCAAGGTCGATACCCTGTAAAAGCTCCTTGATAGCCTCTGCGCCCATGCCTACTCTGAAAGCATTCCAGCCGTACTTATCGCACGCCTCTCTGTACTGCTGCTCTGTAAGCAAGTCCTTGAATACAAGGCCTGTTTCGCCTGCGTCAAGCACTACATAGCTTGCAAAGTAAAGCACCTTTTCAAGCGCACGTGGGCTCATGCCAAGCAGAATACCCATGCGGCTTGGTATGCCCTTGAAATACCATATATGCGATACGGGAGCGGCAAGCTCGATATGACCCATTCTTTCACGTCTTACCTTGCTTTTTGTTACCTCAACGCCGCAGCGGTCGCACACTACGCCCTTATAACGGATACGCTTGTACTTACCGCAGTGGCACTCCCAGTCCTTGCTGGGGCCGAATATTCTTTCACAGAAAAGACCGTCTCTTTCGGGTTTAAGGGTTCTGTAATTGATAGTTTCGGGCTTTGTAACCTCTCCCCTTGACCATTCACGGATTTTTTCAGGAGATGCAAGCCCAATCTTTATTGAGTCAAAAACTATAGATTGTTCACTGTTCTGTGCAGCCATTATTTATATCTCCCTTCCTGTCAGTTCTCATCATTATCTTCAAGCTCCAGCTCTGCGGTAAACTTGTCAATGTCGGCAATGTCAGCCATAACATCCTTTTCAAGCTCAATATCCTCATCGCTGATAACTATATCATCGTCAAAGTCAATATCGTCGATATCCTCATCGTCAAGGTCGCCGAGGTCGCCAAGCATATCGTCAATTGTATGCGACTGCTTATCCTCATTTTCGTCCTCGTCATCAAGCTCAACGCCCTCAATGTTGATGTTGAGGTCGTCTGTATCGTCAATAGACTCCTTAATTTCAATTTCCTCATTGCCGTCGCCAAGCACCCTTACATCAAGCGCAAGTGCCTGAAGCTCCTTAAGGAGTACCTTAAATGACTCAGGTACGCCAGGCTCTGGGATATTCTCACCCTTAACGATAGCCTCGTAGGTCTTTACACGTCCCACAATATCATCGGACTTAACGGTAAGGATTTCCTGAAGTGTGTAGGAAGCACCGTAAGCCTCGAGTGCCCAAACCTCCATCTCACCAAATCTCTGACCGCCGAACTGTGCCTTACCGCCGAGAGGCTGCTGTGTAACAAGTGAGTAAGGGCCTGTTGAACGAGCGTGAATCTTATCGTCAACAAGGTGGTGCAGCTTGAGGTAGTGCATGTAACCGATAGTGGTTGCATTGTCAAACTCCTCGCCTGTACGGCCGTCACGCAGCTTAACCTTACCTGTGTGGTCAACCGGAACGCCCTTCCATTCCTCCCTGTGGTCCTTATGCTCATCAAGGTAAGCAAATACATCATCATTTATCTTACCCTTGTACTTAGCCTCAAAGTCCTCCCATGAGCCGTTTGCATAGTCATTAGCCATGGTGAGCGTATCCATAATATCCTGCTCGTTAGCACCCTCAAATACAGGGGTTGCAATCTTCCAGCCGAGCACCTTACTTGCAAGACCCAAGTGGATTTCAAGCACCTGACCTATGTTCATACGTGAAGGCACGCCCAGTGGGTTAAGCACGATGTCAAGAGGACGTCCGTTAGGCAGGAAAGGCATATCCTCAACAGGCAGCACACGGCTGACAACACCCTTGTTACCATGACGGCCAGCCATCTTATCACCAACGGAGATTTTTCTCTTCTGTGCAATATATACTCTTACAAGCTGATTTACTCCCGGTGGAAGCTCGTCGCCGTTCTCTCTGGAGAACTTTTTAACGTCAACTATAATACCGCTTTCGCCATGTGGTACACGCAGGGAGGTATCTCTTACCTCTCTTGCCTTTTCACCAAAGATGGCACGCAGCAGTCTTTCCTCTGCGGTAAGCTCTGTTTCACCCTTAGGTGTAACCTTACCAACAAGAATATCGTTTGTTGTAACCTCGGCACCTACCATAATGATACCGTCATCATTCAGGTAGCGCAGTGCGTCATCACCAACGTTAGGAATATCCCTTGTGATTTCCTCTGCACCGAGCTTTGTATCTCTTGCCTCTGCCTCATATTCCTCAATATGGATAGAGGTGTAAACGTCGTCCATAACAAGCTTTTCACTAAGCAGAACGGCGTCCTCGTAGTTATAACCCTCCCATGTCATAAAGCCGATAAGAGGATTTTTACCGAGTGCAAGCTCACCGTCCTTGGTTGATGGGCCGTCAGCAATAATCTGACCTGCCTCAACCCTCTGACCCTTGTCAACAATAGGGCGCTGGTTCATACAGTTGGACTGGTTTGAACGCTTGAACTTGATAAGCTTATAATCATCTCTGCCGCCCTCGTCGTTCTTTACAACGATATGTGCGGCGTCAACCTTTTCAACGACACCTGCGTTCTTTGCAACTACAACAACGCCGGAGTCCTTAGCTGTCTTATATTCCATACCCGTACCTACAACAGCACTGTCGGTTGTAAGCAGAGGCACTGCCTGACGCTGCATGTTAGAGCCCATGAGTGCTCTTGTAACGTCATCGTTCTGTAAGAAAGGAATAAGTGCGGTAGCAACGGAAACAAGCTGACGAGGTGATACGTCCATCATATCAACCTTTTCAGGAGCAACCTCAACGTTGTCCTCGCCGTCACGAGCGATAACTCTGTCGTGAATGAAATGTCCCTGCTCGTCAAGAGGCTCGTTAGCCTGTGCAACTACATACTTCTCCTCCTCGTCGGCTGTTACGTAAACAACCTCGTCGGTAACAACAGGTCTGTCGCCAGACTTGTCAATAAGGCGGTAAGGTGCCTCGATAAAGCCGTACTCGTTAATTCTTGCGTAGCTTGCAAGTGAGTTGATAAGACCGATGTTAGGGCCTTCAGGCGTCTCGATAGGACACATTCTGCCGTAATGTGAGGAGTGAACGTCACGCACCTCGAAGCCTGCTCTCTCTCTTGAAAGACCGCCGGGGCCGAGTGCGGAAAGACGTCTTTTATGTGTAAGCTCGCCCAGTGGGTTGTTCTGGTCCATAAACTGGGAAAGCTGTGAACTGCCGAAAAATTCCTTAATAGCTGCCGTTACAGGCTTGATGTTGATAAGCGCCTGTGGTGTAACCGCAGTCATATCCTGTGTTGTCATTCTCTCACGCACAACTCTCTCCATACGTGAAAGACCAATTCTGAACTGGTTCTGTAAAAGCTCGCCTACAGCTCTGATACGGCGGTTGCCAAGGTGGTCAATATCGTCCTTGTTGCCGATGCCGTAGTCAAGGTGTATACAATAGTTGATAGATGCCATAATATCATCAAGAGTGATGTGCTTTGGCACAAGCTCTGACATATTAGCCTCAATAGCGAGCTTAACGCTCTGTGCGTCCTCATTTTCTTCAAGAATTGAGGTAAGGAGTGGGTAGTAAACTCTCTCCTTAATATCAAGCTCCTCAGCGGTAAGACCGTACTGTGCAATATACTCGTCAATCTTAACCTGCATGTTTGAGAGGATTTTGGTCTTTTTGCCGTCCTCAATTTCAACCCATACAAAAGGCACACCTGCGTCCTGAATGGTATCGCAGAGCTTAACGTCAAGCTTAGCACCCTTTTCGGCAATAATTTCGCCTGTCATAGGGTCAACAGCGTCCTCTGCAAGTATGCAGCCTGCAATTCTGTTCTGGAAAAGGAGCTTTTTATTGAATTTATAACGTCCCACATGAGCAAGGTCATATCTCTTAGGGTCGTAGAACATATTATTAAGGAGTGTCTGGGAGCTTTCAACCGTTGGAGGCTCACCGGGACGGATTTTTTTGTATATCTCAATAAGACCCTCTTCATAGGTCTTTGTAGTATCCTTTTCAAGTGTGGCAAGGATTTTTGGCTCCTCACCGAAAAGGTCGATAATCTCTGCGTCAGAGCCGATACCGAGTGAACGTATAAGCACCGTTACAGGCACCTTACGTGTTCTGTCCACACGTACGGAGAACACGTCGTTGCTGTCGGTTTCATACTCAAGCCATGCACCCCTGTTAGGGATAACTGTGCAGGCAAGGAGGTTTTTACCAACCTTGTCCTTATCTATCTCATAATAAATACCTGGGGAACGTACCAGCTGACTTACGATAACACGCTCAGCACCGTTGATAACAAAAGTACCCGTATCTGTCATAAGAGGGAAATCGCCCATGTAGATTTCCTGCTCCTTAACGTCGTCAAGCTCTCTGTTGCGCAGCCTAGCCTTGACCTTGAGGGGAGCAGCAAAGGTAGCATCTCTTTCCTTGCACTCTTCAATTGACCACTTGTAGTTTTCAGACTCAAGGTTAAAGTCCACAAACTCTAATTCAAGATTGCCGTTATAATCACTGATTGGGGAAATATCGTCAAATACTTCCTTCAAACCCTTGTCAAGAAACCACTTGTAACTGTCCTTTTGTAAGGCAAGCAGATTAGGCATCTCTAAAACTTCATCAACTCTGGAATAACTCATACGCTGCACACTACCGTATTTAATAGGGCGTATTGTGTTTTTCTCCATGGCACCTTCACTCCTTAAATTAATTTTTTCACTGCATAGTACCGCCAATAAGGCGCATAAAAGTACCGCACTGCACTTAACATAAGCGCAAACGGTACACTTATTTATGATAAATCCCTTTTTTAAGCGCAAAATGCACAAAATTTTTACATTAAATAACATAAAATTTCATTATGTTTTTACTGAAAAATAAGCAAAAAAGGGCATAAAATCCCCTAGGGATACATTTATTTATTTTAACACCTTTATTCAAGCCTGTCAATAACTTTTTTCACTTTTTTGGATAGTGTTGTGAGGGGGAATGTGAGTATAAGGGCGGATATGGAATCCGCCCCTACAAGTTAATTACAACGTTAATTGATTTTTTGCAAATTTGCATTATATGCAAGGTATTCAAACAAACCAACATCTGATTTGTATGCAATGCAACCGTCTATTATTGGTTACGTAGGGGCGGATTCCATATCCGCCCGCCAACCCAGCATATCAACTAAACATTAATTTATATCTTCTCCAATATCTTCCTTATATTAATAAGGAACATTGTAAATGTAACAAGTGATGCAACACCGTCGGCAACAGGCTCGGCGTAGTAAATACTCTCGGGTGTGCCGAAAATGCGTGGCAGCACAACTGCAAGCGGAATAAGCAGCACAATCTTCCTTAACAGAGCAAGGAAAAGCGAAATTTTAGCCTGTCCCAGACCCATAAACGTAGACTGGCAGGACGACTGCAAGCCGAAAATACTCATACCAAACAGAAATACGGGCAGCATTTTTGAGGTAAGGGCAACAAGCTCCGGCTCGTTATTGAAAAGGCGCACAAAGCTCGGTGCAAAGGCGGACATAAGGCTGCACGACAGCAGTGAAAAGGTAAGGCAGATACCCGCCGTAATTTTAAACGTTTTCAGAATACGCTCCTTATTGCCTGCGCCGTAGTTATAGCTTATAATGGGCTGCACGCCCTGTGTAAAGCCCGACATGGGTATAACGCAAAGCTGCATAATGCTCATAAGTATAGTCATGGAGCCGACATAAAGCTCGCCGCCGTAGCGCTGCAATCCCGAATTAAAGGTAATGCTGACAAGACCCTCGGTGGACTGCATGATAAACGGTGAAATACCGAGTGAAACTATCGCTTTGAGTGCCTCGCCCCTAAAACGGACATTCTGCCGCTTAATGCGGATAATGCTCCTTTTGGAGCAGAGGAAGGAAAGCACCCACACTGCACTTGAAAACTGGGAGATAATTGTGGCAAGTGCCGCACCCTG
>CABUWB010000081.1 GCA_902495025.1 uncultured Eubacteriales bacterium | reverse complement strand
TCAAAACACACACCGCCGCAAAAACAATGCACCACAACTACCTTGGCGGTCTTTTGGAGCATACCATTTCCGTAACCGATATATGCGACTTTTATGCCTCACACTACCCTATGGTAAACAGGGATTTGCTTATATCCACCGCACTGCTGCATGACGTTGGCAAGGTAATTGAGCTGTCGGACTTTCCTAATATCGACTATACCGACGAGGGCGAGCTGATTGGTCATATCATTATGGGCAGCGAGCTTATAAGCAGCGAGGCGGATAAAATTGAGGGCTTTCCAGCAGAGCTTAAAGCGCTTATGAAGCACTCAATCCTTGCACACCATGGCGAATACGAGTACGGCTCGCCAAAGCTGCCAAAAACACTGGAGGCTTTTCTGCTGCACGCTGCCGATGATACCGATGCAAAGGAGCGTATGTTTGAGGATATTATTTCCTCTGATAATACAGCAGGCCCATGGGCAGGCTATAACAAACTGCTCCTCCGCAACATAAGAAAGACCGAATATAAGGACTAAGACTATGGAATTTAAAAAGAACGAACATTATACCCTTGATATAACCGATATTGGCATTGACGGCGAGGGCATAGGCAAGCTCGACGGCTTTACCTTTTTTGTCGATAAGGCACTGCCCGGTGAAAGGGTTGAAATTATAGCAACCAAGCTGAAAAAAAGCTACGGCTACGGCAGGCTTGTAAATATTGTTACACCCTCACCCGAGAGGACGCAGCCTGCCTGTCCCGTTGCAGGCAAATGCGGCGGCTGCTCGCTGCAGCACCTTTCATATAAGGCACAGCTTGACTTTAAAACCGATAAGGTACGTCAGAATTTAATACGCATAGGCGGCTTTGATGATGTTGAGGTACTGCCTGCAATAGGTATGGCAAAGCCTGAGCGTTACCGCAATAAGGCACAGTATCCCGTAAGCGTGATAAAGGGCGAACTTGTATGCGGCTTTTATGCAAGCCACAGCCATAGGGTTGTCCCCTGTGATGACTGCCTTATAAACGCCGAGGAAAATAAGGATATTATAAATGCCGTAAAGGGCTTTATGCTCGCCTGTCATCTTTCCGCTTATGATGAGGAAAAGCACAGCGGCTTTCTGCGCCATATTGTTATAAAAAACGGCTTTCATACGGGTGAAAACATGGTCTGCCTTGTTGTCAATGCAAAGAGCTTTAAGTATAAAAGGGAGCTTACGGCGGCTCTGTCTGCCTTTGACAGCATTAAAAGCATAGTTGTAAGCTACAATACCGATAAAACAAATGTGATTATGGGTAAGCAGACCGAGGTTATTTATGGTAAGGATAGCATAACCGATACAATAGGCAGCCTTAAATTTAATATTTCACCTCTTTCCTTTTTTCAGGTCAATCCCGTACAGACGGAAAAGCTGTATAAAACTGCGCTTGACTTTGCAGACCTTAAGGGCGATGAAACCGTTATTGACGCCTATTGCGGCATAGGCACAATAAGCCTTTTTCTTGCACAAAAGGCAAAAAAGGTGTATGGCGTTGAAATTGTACCAGAGGCTATCGCTGCCGCAAAGGAAAATGCAAGGCTTAATAATATTGATAATGCGGAGTTTTTTGCAGGCAAGGCAGAGGAAATTGTGCCTATGCTTAATAAGGATAAGGGCATAACCCCCGATGTTATGGTCGTTGACCCGCCACGTAAGGGCTGCGATGAAAGCCTGCTTAACCTTATGCTTGATATGTCCCCTAAAACTATTGTCTATGTTTCCTGCGATAGCGCAACCCTCGCAAGAGATTTGAAAATTCTCTGTAAAGATGAATATACTATAAAAACCGTTCAACCAGTGGATATGTTCCCGCATACGCCGCACGTTGAAACGGTGGTATTGATGTCAAGGATTGATAAATAATGCGTGAGAAAGCCTTTATTTAAGGGGTTTTCAGAAAATATGATTTTTATCATAAAATACTCGTTTTCTTTTATAGGAACATATCTACTAACAAAAATTGACTTATGTTTTTGGCAGCAAAAAAGATGTCAAGGGTTGTGTCACTAATATAGATTTTGGTAGTTAGTGATTTTGATGTCAAAGTTTAACAGCATTTTGGCACACTCAACTGTTTAGGGTATGTTAGGCTGTGGTTTAGATGTTAGTGATAAATAAATTGTTAAATCAGAATTTATGGAGGGTGAACCAATGAAAGCAAAACTAGAATACTGTGGCAATTTAATTGAAATAATAGATTTTCATCACTACATTGAAGATGAAATGGCTGGAAATCCCTATAATTGTACTTTTAACATCAGAATTATATCCGGAGTGTTTTCAGGGCTGGCAGACGGCTGCGAATATGACTACAAAGAATGGAAGAAGTTCATTGAGCAGTTAAACGATTTGATACTTTTCAAAACAAATGAAGCAATTCTTTATGAAATAGGATACGGCGGAAAAATCAGTTTTAAAGGAGATAAGCTTGGGCACATTAAAATATCTGGTTTGGTATATGGAAATGCAATGAGCCATTCCTTGCAATTTGAATTTATGACTGACCAGACTGTATTTCATTCTTTCATAAATGAATTGCGGAATTTATGACACAGTGACAATTCCAGTTTGTATAATAAAACAAAGCACCTCACCACCAAATATGCCCCAGTGACGAGGTGCCTTTTTGCATCTATAGGCATTACCCTTCAATATCAATACTGAGTCCGGATTTAAGCTCTACTGTAAAGTGGTCTTCCCAGACGGTTATCTGCTTTAGCCAGCGTTTTACCAAGGTGTCATCAAAGTCTGTCAGGTCTGTAGTCTGTCCCTTAATAAAATCCTGCAGTTCGGTAATTCTAGCAATCTGTGCATCTCTGGCGGCGGTGTCAACGGTGCACTGCTGGCGTTGTTCACGGAGCTTGAAAATCTGGTCGGCAATCTCATCATAGGCTTCCTTGTTATTAGCCTTTTGGAGAAGCTCCTTCTGGAGTTCCATGAGCTGTTCGTCAATCCCATCAGCTGTGGTTTTCTGGGTGTCACGGATAACCTTTGCTATGTTTTGCTGTAGCTGTGCCTGATAGGTAGATTTATCACCAAGGAGCTGGTTGATAGCCTGAACCACTACATTCTCTAACACCGTTTCATTGACGGTTCTTGCGTGACATTCAAGTCCTGTAGCCTCCAGTCTGCTAATACAACGCCAAACAATAGACTTTACACCTCTATTATTCCAATGTATTCTGCGAAACATTTCACCGCACTCACCACAAAAAACAATCTGTGCAAAACAATGTTTACAGCTATAACTGCGTTTTTTGCCATTTGCGCTAACCTTAATCACTCTTCGCCGCACCAGTTCCTCTTGCACACGCATATAAATATTTTTAGGAATAATGGCTTCGTGGCTATTTTCAACATAGTATTGCGGTACTATGCCGTTATTTTTAATTCGTTTCTTTGAAAGGAAGTCGACCGTGTATGTTTTCTGTAAAAGAGCATCTCCTATGTACTTCTCATTTCTAAGAATTTTATTAATTGTGCTGGTATGCCACTTAGAATTCTTTGCACCGGTTAAAATTCCATCAGCCTCAAGTCCTTTTGCAATTTTATCCATACTGTAGCCTTCAAGGTATTCTCTGTATATACGCTTTACAACTTCAGCCTCTTTTTCATCTATAATAATATTCCCATCTTTATCCTTGGTATAGCCAAGAAAACGATTATGGTTTATTTGTACCTTACCCTGCTGATAACGATATTGAAGTCCCAGTTTTACATTTTGGCTTAAAGATTGGGATTCCTGTTGAGCAAGTGATGCCATAATAGTAAGAAGAACTTCGCCCTTTGCATCCATTGTATTAATTGATTCTTTTTCAAAATACACCGGAATATTCTTTTCTTTAAGCTGTCTGATGTACTTCAAACAATCCAGTGTATTTCTTGCAAATCGGCTAATTGACTTTGTAATAATCATATCAATTTTACCGGCCTCACATTCTTCAATCATACGATTAAATTCTTCTCTCTTCTTAGTGTTTGTTCCACTAATGCCGTCATCAGCAAATATACCTGCAAATTCCCATTCGGGATTGTTCTTAATATATTCTGTGTAATGCTCAACCTGAGTTTCATAACTTGTAGCCTGTTCATCACTGTCGGTACTAACTCGGCAATAGGCTGCAACCCTAAGTTTAGGCTTTGATTTCTCGGTATTAGCAGTATTTCCTATTCTCCTTTTTGCAGGAATAACCATAATATTTCCCATTATTTCACCCCACTTTCTATAAGACTATACAGATATTCTGCCTGTTTAATTGGGTTATCATAAAATTCTGCAACAATTCCAAAGGTAAAATCAGTAGGTACCTTTCTTGGAGCATTCTCTTTAAATTTCTTATTTCGTCCAAGCTGTATTGCCCTGTTTTTAATTTCATTTTGCGCTGTTTCGTAAGTTTCCTTATCAATGATAGCCGGATAAAAGCTGTCACCAATATAGTGCTTATTCCCGATAATACGCTTAACCGTTCCATGGTATGTATCAATACCGGCTTTCTCTGCGGCATTTGATAAAGAAAGTCCATTAAGATTATTTCTATAAAGCTTTCTGATTTTATCTGCACAAGCCTCATCAATAACAGCCTTGCCGTTTTCAATCTTGTAGCCAAAAGGTGTATGTCCCATTTATATCATCTCCTTAAATGTAAGCCCACATTTCATAACAAAACCTATTTCATGTCTGGAATAAACCTGAATATGGTCAACAAATCTGTTAAACAACACATCATCATACTCTGTACGCATTTCACTTCGTTCAGCAAATTTAAAAAGCTGCTCAGCCTCATTTACTTTGGCACTGTCACCTGTTATGCTTGAGTTCAACACTTCAATATCAGAGCGAAATTCGTCAGCCTGTGAAAGCAAAGCATTGTTCTCACTATTAAATAGAACTTGGTCAATGTAACCCTGTGCCAAAAGCCTAGTTAATGTTTCTCTCTGTTCCATATTCTGTGTTAAAAGACTCTCTAGGTGCTGTATTCTTAATAAGTTTTCATCAGCTGAATTATTCTTTATTGACTCAATATACGGTTTCAATACTAGCTTGTGGCTGTAAATCACCTTGTTAAGCATAGTAGTAAATGCCCACTTTAAATCATCATCCCGAATAAAAAGCATTGAACATTTGCTTGTGTCCTCAAGGTGAGTTTTGCAGCACCAAGCAACATATTTACTGTGTGTACTGCTATGTATTCTTCGTTTAAAGCTGTCACCACACTCACCACATATAATCTTGTTTGAAAATGCGTAGTGATTTAGATATTTTTCACTATCTCTTTTTATTCCTTTTTCAAAAGCTCTTTGATTAATAAGCTTAGAAACTGCATCAAAATCTTCATGACTTATAATAGCCTCATGATGGTCAGATACATAATACTTATCAAGATAACCGTTATTCTTACGGATATTAAAAGCTGAATCAGTATAGGTCTTTTGAAAAATAACATCACCCGTATATTTTTCATTAGAAAGGATATTGAGTATACTGCTTGAATTCCATTGTCCACATTTCTTAGATGGTACAGCTTCTGCATTTAATTCTTTTGCTATTGTATAAGCACCCTTTCCAGCAAGAGCATCGGCAAAAATCCGTTTAACAACCTCAGCCTGTTCGGGATTAATAACAAGGTTTCTGCCGTCCCACTTATAACCATAAGGTGCATAGCCTAACTTATATGTTCCGTTTTGAAAACGCTTTTTAATTGACCACTTGCTATTCTCTGAAATAGATACAGACTCATCTTCTGCCATACTGCTCAATATTGCAAGAAACAACTCACTTTCCATAGAGCCGGTATTAATATTTTCCTTTTCAAAATAAACTGGAATGTTTAGCTCAATCAACTTTCTGACAAGCTCTAGGCAATCAGCGGTATTTCTTGAAAACCTGCTTATAGACTTTGTAATAACGAAGTCTATTTTCCTTGCCTCACAATCCTTTATTAACCTCATTAGCTCAGGACGCTTGTCTTTTTTAGTTCCTGTTATACCCTCATCAAAGTACAAATCTACAAACTGCCAATCATTTCGTGATGCAATGTAACTTTCATAGTGAAGCTTTTGTGTTTCCAAACTTTCAATCTGTGCATCACTATCAGTAGAAACTCGGCAATATGCAGCCACACGAAGTTTTTTATCTGTAGGATTTTGTATTCCATTTATTTTTGTTATCTTTTTCATTAAATTTCACCTCCCTTCGGTAGTGTCATATATTAGCTCTGAAATGGTGTATTATCAACTAATTTTTGGCATAATCTCTACCAATAAAGGTGAAAAAGTTTCTCGGTTTAATTGGCTTAGTTTGTTAAATTCCAACAAAGATATAAGTCCTAATTCAAGCATTTCAGCAATGACCTTTTGTGCTTTGTAGTAATTAAAGTCCTGTTGTATTTCCAATTGTGATAGTTGTTTCGGCTCAAATTTTATTGTTTCCAAAACTGACTTATTTTCTTTCTCCATTATATCTGGCTTTTGTTCATCTATCATAATAGACACCTCCATTTTGTTGATGTGTCTATAGGCAAAAGAAAAGCTGAAAATCCGAAGTCCCCTAAGACACATTTATCTCTAATGGTTAAAGGACACAAAGACAGTTTTTAAGAACTAAAAAAAGCCTACCAAGGAAATTAATCCTCAGTAGGCATATAAAATTATTATTCACACCAATCAATTTTTACAAATACAGCTTTTTGCCAAGGGAGATTATCATATTCGTTCTCTAATTCTTCAGCAGAAAGCTTTTCACACTCATCTCTTGTAAATTTACCACAATCCACAAGAGTTTCGATATAACTGCAATCACCATATAGACTTATGGATTTATTGCCTTTGATATACATCAAAATCTCGGCATCACCTAAACTTCCCATATATCTGTTACTGCTCATCAGCTTAAAGTCATCATCAATCACTTCATCACTAACAATAGGAATAACAGGAAGGTCAGGATTTTCATTCACCATTTTCAAAAACCACTCTAAATTGCTTAGCAATTTAATCATCTCCTTCATACAATGTTATGTACATTTTACCATAGGAGTCGGTCTATAATCAAGTTATTTAAACTTAATTTAATAAAACATTTTATGCTTTTTTGGTATTAATAGTAACTGTTCCATTTTTGTAATCAACATCAAAAGCTCCTGTAGCAGCAGCTAAACTTCGGATAGGCACAAAGTTATTGCCGTTAATATTGACAGCCTCAACTGATGTTATCTTATCGTTAACCACCAACTCAAGCTCCTTTGGCTTATTTGAAAGAATAGGTATTTTGGTTTCCTTATCATAGCCCACCTCAAAGCCAGCCTGTTCCAAATCTTTAAGACAGATATAGTTCTTGTTATCTTTTAAAATACGACCTACGGTGTAATACTTACCGTTGATGATTATTTTTGTATTAGTTACCATTTCATTATCCTCTTCTGTCAATCTATGCTTAAAATCATTCCACAGCTTACCATCACGCACATAAGGCTCCGGGCAGATTTTACCTGTGACATCGTAGTGGCGGATAACATTTGTAATAGGAATGTTGTACTTTGCCATAAGCTGCTTAACAAGCCATACTGCGTTGTCAACTGTCTTTGTCTTAAAGGTATATTTGCCGTTTGATATATATGAGCACAGTTCAACACCTATACTGTTGCTATTTCTGCAATAAGGGTGTTTATAGCTGTTAGCTCCACAATGCCAAGCTATATTTTTATCCTCAATGGATTGATAAATATTGCTTTCATCGACAAAGTAATGAGCTGACGCACCTCTGTAGCTTTTGAAATAGTTTGTGTTAGCAAGAGCTGTATCTCCGTTATTGCCTGTGTAATGCACAACTATATATTTAATTCTGCTCAATGTTCCTGAGTTCCAATTTTGAGTTGTTATGTTTTTCTTAATCTCCATTTTCATTTTCCCCCTTGTTAATCTGCAAAAGAACAGCCTTTA
>CABUWB010000080.1 GCA_902495025.1 uncultured Eubacteriales bacterium | reverse complement strand
GCCTTTGAAAATTGTGCATATTCCTCAGCAGACTCTGATGTTCGTATCGTTACCTTTAAGCGTTCCTTTAAGTCACCAAAGCGTATGGTTTTATTTGACCACTGCTTTGCAGTTCGGCTGCTCCCGTATGCAATACTTAAATCACGCATTATCCCTCAACCTCCTTTAGCTCATAATCAAAATATCTTATCTTCATTCTTCTTTTTTCTGCTTTTGCTATTTCCTGTCCCATACCCTGTGAAATGGTATTGCCAAATACCCATAGCTCTTCACACTTACTGAGTAAAACCATATTCATAAACATAGCAAGCTCTCGGTCAGTAGGTTCTTCATCATTCAAAAACTGTGGAAACAGCAAATGTGGTGCTATAGGAATACACTTGTTGTCAACAGCATATTTACAGTAAATACGAGCATTTGTAACATTAAAATCAACATTACCAGAATAAGGTGAACAGATATATACCAAAGGTCTGTAATTGGCTTTTCGTTCTTCTCTCTCAATTTTTGAAAGTGCCTCATAAGCGGTAGGGTCATAGTACCCCTCGGCATTATACTTATCCATTTTTACCACCTCTCAGCTTTTCCTTAATTCTTTTTATTCCCGTTTCCGCACCTTTAATATCACCGGCATTAAGCTGACCAAGTATTGTCTTGTAGGTATTTCTCGGTATCTTTCTTTTTAAAGAGTGCAATTCAAAATAAATATTCATTATATCCTCCTTGTGCGCTGCTCTCCACTTGGGAGAACAGCACTAGATTTTTACTGTTCTATTAAAGGAACAATTCCATCAGACTTCAAAAGGTCATAAATAAACAAACGACCCTTCTGTGTCCAATATGTATGCGGCTTGGTGTGAATAGTGCCATCATTGCCGTTATAGGAATGTGTCTTTGTGCTTGTGTAGCCAAGCTCTGCATAGTCTTGATATAAGAGCCAAATAGCCCCCTGCTTAAACTGAACTCCTTTTTTATGGAGATACTTGTTCATTTTTTTAGCACTCCAACCGTAGTCCTTTGCAATTACAGAGATTGCCACAAGGTCCTTACAATTAAGCACAACATCATAATAACTTGCCTTTGGCTGCATCTCCGCAATCTGCTGATACTGTACAGCCACTGTCTGTTCCAAAGCCTTAGCTCTTTCACGTTCTGCTTTTAATTTTGTGAGAGCCTCAATAAGCATATCTGGATTTTCAAGGACCTCGTCAATAGCATACACACCATTTTTTCTGATGCTAGGCAGTACCTCTGAAGTAACCCAGTGCTTAAATTTCTTAGCATTAGGCAGCTTGCTTGAAAGGATAAGGCTGTAAAGACCGCTTTCATTTATAACTGCTGTCTTACTCTGTCCAATAGGCACATTCCCATTTTGGGCATCTGCTATATCTAGCATTACAAACACCTTGTCTTCTTCATCAACATGAGTTGCCACAGCTTTACTTGCATTACTGTATCCCAGAGCAACCGCTACATCTTTGCCTACAAAGTATGGTTCATTGTCAACAGTAACTGTTCTAACAGAGCCAAACTCTGCATGATTAAAAATCTGTAATTCGTTCATAAGAATTACCTCCTAATTTAAAGTAAGGCATTTACTCTGCCTTCTGCTTCTATAGGCAAGCAAAAGTTGTAAAATCCGAAGTGCCTAAATAAAATTTTTTCACAAAAAGCAAGGTTTCTGCCTTCTAAAAGAAAAAGGACAGAAACCCCTGTTTTAAGAACCAATTTTTTATTCTTTTTTATAAAAATCACATTCATATCCATCAGCTCTTAGCAAAAGTCCCTCGAGCCAAGGAGGTGTTCTCCCCATCTGCTCACATACAACATTAAGTGACACATCCTTGCTGCACTCAATAATCAGCTCATCGTGAACATGACCCACTATAAAACAATGGGATAAGTTCCTAATAGCATAGAAAAGAATATCTCTGCTTATAGCCTGTACTATGTTTTCAACAAACTTAGGACCATAGCTTTCAATACGCTCCCACTTCTTGGTACTGCCTATTCCCTCATAGGTAACAGACTCACCACCAAAGCGGTTCTCACCAATACGAGGTCTGACATAGCAGAGTCGTCTGCCGCTTGGCAGCTGAATAAAGAGCATACCACTCTGGTATATAAATCTAATGCCGTGTGTCTGAGTTGCCGTTCTTTCCTTTACCGTCTTTTTTATACAGCAGTCAACATCCCACCATAGCTTAACAATGTTAGTATTGGCATTTCTCCAGCTATCAACAAGCGGCTGCAGTTCATCTTCCATTAGTCCCATATCCAAAGCACCCATAGATTTTAAAGCACCAACAGAGCCGCCATAGCCAAGAGCTAATTCAGCTATTTTTCCTTTTTGACGGAGGTGTCCGTTAATACCATTCTTTTCAACAGGAACACCAAACATCTGTGACGCAGATGCACAATAAATATCTCCACCTTTTTCAAAGACCTCGGCTCTCCACTGTTCACCCGCAAGGTGAGCAATAACTCTAGCCTCAATAGCCGAAAAGTCTGCAACAATAAACTTCATACCATTTCTTGGTATAAATGCAGTGCGGATAAGCTGAGATAAGGTATCGGGAATATCATCATATAGCATTTCCATAGCCTCATAATCACCATTTTTTACAAGTCCGCGAGCCTGTTCCAAGTCTGATATATGATTTTGCGGCAAGTTTTGCAGCTGGATAATTCTGCCTGCAAATCTGCCTGTGCGATTAGCTCCATAAAATTGAAACATACCTCTTGCTCGTCCATCCTTGCAGGCTGCATTTTTCATTGCTTGATATTTCTTTACCGAAGATTTTGAAAGCTGCTGACGGAGCATCAGCACCTCGGCTAATTCCTTTGGGGCAGACTTTACTGCCTGTGCAACTTCCTTTTTACCAAGTGAGTCAAGCTCAAGACCATTATCTGCAAGCCACTTTTTCATTTGTACTACTGAATTTGGATTATCAAGCTCGGTAATATTTTTCATCTTATTAGCAAGCTTTGCCTTAGACCTTTCATCAAAAGCAATAGCATTTTCAACAACAGCCATATCAAGAGCTATTCCTCGGTCATTAATCTCTTGGTCAAGGTGATATTCCTCCCAAACAAAGTCAGGCACAGGAAACTTACACAGCCTTTTCTGTATACTCATCTCTACTTCAACATCACGCTTATTGTAAGTCTTAAACAGCTCCCACTTTTCAAAGTTATGGTTTGGCAGGTTTCTTATTCTGCCGCCATTAATCTTTGTCGGCTTGCAAGGCACACAAAAATATTTTATGAGGTCTTTGCCTTCTTTCAGTTTCTGTTCTTCTAAGCCTAATACAGCACCTGTTCCGGCAAGGGACAATGGCAGACCCATATAAGCAGACCATACCATTGAGCATTTCCAAGCTGATGGGTCAAGATAATCTCCTACTGTATCTTCATCAATGCTATAACTCCTAAAATACTGCGGATAATATCTGGCAAGCCATACCGATAAACAAACCCTTTCAAAGTTAGCATTAAACGCCCATTTTGTAACTGTATCATCAACAAGAGCTTTTATGATTTCGATAGGTATGGTTTCGCCCTGTGCCAAATCATAAACAACAGGCTCTTTCCCATTTAACGACACACCGAAAAGCAATATCTCAAAATCATCTGACTCAGCATACTTATATACACCACACTTGTTCAAATCCACACTGCTGAAAGTTTCTAAATCAATAGATAGGTTTTCTATTTTTTCCATAGTTTTACCGACCTTTCTTACAAATAAAGGTGGCAAAGGAATACCTCCGCCACCCGCAATAATTACATTACTGTCTATGCTTTTTATCCTTATGGTCTGAAATGGTAAGCATAATAATTGAAATCACATTACCAATAAAAGTACCTACCACAGCACCAAATGATACAGCAAGCATAAAGCCTTGAAACTCAGTCATAGCTTTACTCCTCCTTAATCAAGAAAATCATCATCTGCAAAGTCATCCTCTGCACGACTCTTGCCGCCTAAAGGTTCGCCATCTCTAATCTTCTGAAGATTATTAAGTCCGCAGGCTATACCCTTGTTACCGTTTGAGTTAAAAGCATAGAAGTTAATACTTGCTCTGCCGTATACACCGCTGTAAACCTCTGAGTGGTCGATAATAGGCTGACGGTCTGCGTCCACAATTCCGGGTGCTGTTGCTGAATTAGCATTAATGAAATAGCAGTTCTTGTATGCCTCATCGTCTGGTCTTTCTGTATCACCATCACGAAGTGGCGTCTTAATCACAGAAAGAGCAGGCACAGACTTGCCATTGCCCTTGAGCTTTGACTCACCTTCCTCGTAAGCAGCCTTAATAGCCGCCTTAATCTTATTTACTGTTGCTGTGTCACTCTTTGGTATAATTAAGCTTACACTAAACTTAGGTGTACCGCCATTGATTGACTTTGCCTGCCATACATTTGCGTAGCTCCATCTAGTGTTGACACCTGTAATTACCTTTGTTGGATTATTGAATTTTGCCATTTAATTTTCCTCCTTAAAATCATCTGCAGCCTCTGCTGCCTTATTAATAGCCGGACGCTTGTCCGACATAGGTACTAATGTTGGCTTGCCCTGTGGCTTTTCTAAGTAACCACCGAGCAGCTTTTCAAATTTTGTCTTGCCGAGCAGCTTGGTCATTGCTGTAATGCCTAAGACCTTATGCTCATAAGGGTCATATCCGGCAGCCTTAACAGTATCAGCAACAACTGTTTCATCAGTATATCTGCGATTGGAACGCCCCTCGACTAACTTCCAGTCATTCCACTGTTTACCGCTTAAAGCTGACTGCAAGGCATATTCCTTAATATCAGAACCCCAAGCAATAAGCTCGTCTACCTTTGAAAGAATGACCTCAATTTCTTTATCTTCCAGTGTGACAGGCATTTCAAAGTCGTATCGAGCCAGTTCAAGGTTGTATTCTGCTCTTTTTCTGCAAGTTGCTTTGACCTTACAAAATTGACAGTGTGCTCCTGCTTTAAACTCACCATCTCCACTTGCGGCAAGCTGTGCCGTAGGTGCAAGTATGGTATCAGCCCATTTAAGCAGTTCTTCCTTTGTAATCTCATAAGTGCTTATATGCTCTCGTCTTGGTTGAAAGATAGTCATTGACACCTTGTTAATGTCATAAATGCCGTCAAAAAGCTGCAATGCACCAAGGGCATAGCACATCATCTGTGGATTTTTCTCTGCCTCTACCAAAATACCAACTCCGTATTTTAGGTCTATAATGCTAAGAACATCATCAGCAACAATGACACAATCCCCTGTGCCAAAACCTTGTGGTACCCACTTAGAAAAATCAAGTCGCTGCTCCACAAGGACTATAGGGTCTTTACAGCGTTCCTTTGCCTTTGCCACCTGTTCAGCTACATACTCCGCATAGCTGTCAGTGCAATCCGCCATTTCTTGGTCAAAATATGTAAGATTGTTTGTAGGGTCTTTCACATTTTCCCCAAGAAATCTCTTGATTTTGTACTCTGCTAACTTATGAGCCGAGCTGCCTTGCTGTGCATATTCGCTTGCCTTGTCCGCTATTTCAGCATTTAGCTTTGCCGATGGCGGACACTCAAGCCACCTATGACTTGATGATGCAGATAACACTGCGTGTACATCAGGCATTGCCAATCACCTCCGCCTCATCAAGCAGCGCCTTATACTCTGTCGGGTCTACCTCAGACAGCCTTTCAGCCCCATGCATAGTAAGGATTGACTTAACCTCGTCAGTAAACCCAGCTCTTGACTTCTCCGCCAGCACCTTTCTAACTTCCTCAAGTGTGACAGCTTTCTTTTCTGATACAGGAGCCTCTGCTTTTGCTTCAAGCTGCTTCTTAGGTGCAACTTTCTTTACAAGCATTTCTTCTTCCGCACCGCTAAATAAATCAGCTAGTCCCTCTGAAATACCTACAAGCGTTTCTCCACACTTTTTCAGCTCGTCTACAAGCATTGCCAGTTCACTTACTTTGCCCATACAGCTTGCCTCCTTTATTCACTTGTTCTTTTCCGCTCAGTCTGCTGACCTTTTGAGCGAGTCGTCTTGCCTTGACACTTATTGCAATCAGTAAATCTGATATTTCAGTATCGACATCCTGATTACAATAAGTGCCTGACCTGCTTTTTGTTGTCATATCTTGACACCGTCCTTTCCGAGGTGCTTTTATTGCGCCTCTAATAGGTAAAGGACATATAGCTATGATTTAAGAACTAAAAAATGCCCCACCATAAAATTTTTTTTATGGCAGGGCTAAGTATTATCTGAAATCCTTAAGTCTGTCTTTCAACTTCTCTAAAATTCTGTGTTTACGCTTATTGACACCCTTCTGGGACATACCTATAATTTTACCAATTTCTGATTCAGTACCACCATTACTAAATAAATCCATTATAATACGGTCCATCTCGTCAAGTTCATCAAGTGCCCTATGTAACTCCCCAATAATTAGCTTCTTCATGCAAGTATCCTCAATATTTATATTGGTATTATCTGAAATCTCATATTTATCTTCATCATAGAGTTTATCAATTGAAACCATAGGTTCTGCCCTTTGATTTCTTTTGTCCTCTCGCCAAAGTGGACGCATAAATTCGTAGTAAATCTCCTCAGTCACAGAAACCATTAAGGCTCTGACTCTACGATTACCAATTTTTGTCCATACCAACTCAGTAGGATTAATACCATAATCACGGATAGTTTCCTTGGTTACTTCCATAGGAATACGATACTGCTTGTTACTGCTTGTCTGTTGATTTTCACTTTTTTTCATAATTTTTGTCCTTTCCGCCTGCTTGACGGTAAGGGCAATGGAAACAAATAGGGCCGGTGCTATAGAAGTACCGACCCATGGAGTCTGAAAAAGGACATAAGGAAAAAGGGTACTTCTATCGTACTTTTCACAGGTTGTCCTGTGATTGATGCCGATATCTGTATCCCAACACCCTATAGCTAATCAGGCCTTGTGATATTTAATATTTGATATTTCTCCATCCCTTAGAGGAGGTGGACAGGTTGATTATACAATCTAGTTCTGTCCACCAAGTTCACCAGTCTTACTTACGCTTTACTGGTCTTGCCTGTGCTAATGCACTTGCCGCGACAGACTTCGATGTCTTGCTATAATGTCCATCATGAAGAACTTTGCTTGCTTTCGAAGCAACGGTTTTGGATGTTTGCCTTAAATTCTTAGACAATGCCAATTACCTCACTTTCAATAAAAATTTGTTTGGTTTTCATTTTATTAATTTCATTTTTTACAAATTTAATTGGTATTCACCAATTTAATTTGTAAAATTCAAAGAAATCTGATATAATATTTAAAAACCTACTAACACTATAACAAATGCCCTACTTGAAAATTGGACACTTTGGGAGAGCGTAGGACAAATAGGACAAATCGAGGCGAAACGACAATGTTATTTACAGAGCTTATGCATTCAATCCATCCTCACTTAATGAAGGATGCTGATGTACCGTCTTTTACTCGAAATATCATTCAGATGTTATGCGATATTCCAGAAGAAGATTGGTATACGAAAAAAGACCCATCCTCCGAAGAAAGATACAAGGATGAATCTTTAAGAAAATATTATAATAGAGGTTTAACTAAAAAGTTAGCAAAATCAATGCTTGGCAGACTTACCAAGGATAATTTTATTGATGCCATTAATGACCCTAATAGAAGTGATGTTGTTCTAAAAGGATTAGCTAATGATATTCAGCCGTTCTGCGACAATGAGGATGTAGATGTATTAAATGTTGCAGATGTCCTATTCGAGTTATTTCATAAGTCACTTGAATATATCGTTAATCCCGAATTAGAAAATGATAGAAAACTTCGCCAAGCAAAAAGTCGTTCTAGCCAAGCAAAAGGTACTTTCGGTTCTGGACTAATTGATGACTGTAAATATACTTGTTCTATGTCCACCTGTGGTAAACACCTTCAAACGATTGGAGCACAAAATCAGAGTGTAGCAGATTATGATATCATTCT
>CABUWB010000079.1 GCA_902495025.1 uncultured Eubacteriales bacterium | reverse complement strand
TAATTATACAGGATTTGAATCTCTATGCCTATTTATTTTTTACCCCCACCAAAAGTTTACAACCTTTTTTATGCTTATTCTGCTTTATGAAGTACGGGCTTTATCTGGCTGTCATCATCGTATGCGGCAATTACGATATAATCGTCCTTGCCGTCATTATTGAAATCGGCAACAATATAGCTGTCATCACTGCCCGAAACTATGCCGCCGCCCGATATTGCAAAGCCCTGCGGCGTCAGTATGTATCTTGCCGTTACGCCTGTGCTGTCTGTAACATACAGCTCTTTTACGCCGTCGCCGTTTAGGTCGCCTGCGTAAATATTACCGCTTATGCTGCTGAGATAGGAGTTGCTGCGCCATACAAGGTTGAAGGTAGCGGTTTTTTCATATATAAATATGTTTGTGCCGTCTGAAATTATAAATTCCGTTGTACCGTCGCTGTCAATGTCGGCGGTGCGTATTTTGCTTACGTAATGGTCAAGTACGTATGTACTTACCTTGACAAGGGTATTGTCCTTGTAGGTAAACTCGTCAATTGCCTTGTCCCTTGCGAAAAACAGCCTGTCGCCTACCTGTGCAAGCGAGGTAAAGCTGCTTACGGTAGCAGGTATAAGCGTGTCGGTAGGCTTGCCCTTTGAGTCGGTAATTGCTATACTGACCGATTTTGCGGGCGGTTCGTTAAGAATATCGGATACCTCATTTTCATTTTCACTCTGCTGTACCTTTACCTTTTCGCCAAGCAGAATTGTGCCGAATTTATCGCCAAGCGTTATGTCAAGCGGTATAAGTCCCCTGCCTGTGTAGTCAGCCTTTGATATTATTCTGAATTTTTGCAGGGAGTCATAATAAAGTACGGTGTTATCCTCCGCAACAGCTGCGACTATGCCGTTGTTTACCGCATAAGCCTGTGTAAACGGACGGCTTGACTTAATATTTTCCTCTTTGAATGAAGAAAATTTTTGTGTATCCTCATACTTTTTCAGCACGTCGTTATGCTCAAACGGATTTTTGCTTTTAAGGCTGTAATATTTGTCCTTGTATATGTAATATTCGCATATAGGCGTCTGTCCGTCAAAATAGAAATATGCTGTACCCACATTATCGCCGTTTATATGCTGCAGGGGCAGGGTTGCAAGCACCGTTTCTTTGCCTGCAAAGCGGGATATTTTAAGTGCCGAATCCGAGGTTGCGTCGTAAATTTCGGTGTAAAAGCCGTTCTCCTTTTCAGGCAGTACGGACTGCGAAAATACAATCGTATCGGGATTGTAGCCCCAGCTGTACTGCGTAAGTGAGGCGGCAATCTGCGCCTTGTACTGCTCCGCCGCCTCGTCGCCAACGGAAAATACCTCGCCTGTGTTGCCGCTGCCGCAGCCGCTTAATAACAGCATAAGCGATGCTAAAATTAAATACTTTTTCATTGGTATTACCTTCCAACCTGATTAATCAAATTACAAATTAATTACATTATACTATAAATTTACCTATATTGCAATTTACCGTTTTGTTACAAATGTGTAAAAAGATAACCGCCCATAGCTGTAAGCTGTAGGCGGTTAGTGCGGTTAAAACATTATTTATTGTTTGTTTTTTAAATCAAAGGTCTGGTATAACCATGCTTTGCTGTCAACCAACATATGTAAAATCCTGATTATGTAAATAGTATCCTCGTCGATTATATAGTAAATTTTATAATTTTTATAGTAATCTTTACGTACACCTAATTCGGCAAGCAGTTTATCCTCATCAAGCTCGTTTCTTTCGGGAAAATTGGCAAGTGAATTTATTAGGTTTTTTATTCCCCTTACCATATTTGCGGCAGCAGTTGGGTTTTTTAAATAATAGGCAATATAATCACCGGCATTTTCCAAATCCTGCTCTGCAAGCTGGGTGATTTTAATTTTGTATTGCTTCATTTGTATATTTTTTCTCCAGTCTGTCGCATACGGTATTAAAGTCCTTTATCTTGCCTTCTTTCATCTGTTTTAAACCCTCTGATACAAGACTGCGGACTTCCTTTTGCTGTTTATCTATCATGGCGAGGTATTCTTCCGATGCTGCAAGTGCCATAGTCTTTACCTCCTTTTATATTTTATATTAAATCTATTATACACCAAACCCATTTAAAAGTAAACGTCATAAACTACATATATATTAAAATTTTTACCAGTTTGCAAAATTCGATAAATAATGTTGAAATAGACACGCAACCTGTGATATAATCAGCACATGGTATTCCAAAGAAAATGGATTGGAGGTTTAAACAAATGGTTGAATTATTTAAGACAGGTGCATACCTTGTTGACGGTCAGCTTATAGCTGATGATGCCGAGGGCAGAAAGGCTCTGGAGGCAAAGGGTATTGCCTGTAGTAAGGAAGAGGCGTCAAAAAATACAATAGCATACGGTATTATGCAGGCGCACAATACAAGCGGCAATCCTGACAAGCTTAAAATTAAGTTTGACTGTATGGCAAGCCACGATATAACCTACGTTGGTATTATACAGACAGCAAGGGCGTCAGGTATGGAAAAGTTCCCTATCCCATACGTGCTTACAAACTGCCACAACAGCCTTTGTGCAGTTGGCGGTACAATTAATGAGGACGACCACATGTTTGGTCTTTCAGCAGCTAAAAAGTACGGCGGTATTTACGTACCTGCACATCAGGCAGTTATCCACCAGTATATGCGTGAGATGATGAGCGGCTGCGGCAAAATGATTTTAGGCTCTGACTCACATACACGCTACGGTGCTTTAGGTACCATGGCTATCGGCGAGGGCGGCGGTGAGCTTGCAAAGCAGCTTTTATGCCAGACCTATGACGTTGACAGACCCGAGGTAATCGGTATTTACCTTACAGGCAAGCCTGAAAAGTACGTTGGCCCTCAGGACGTTGCACTTTCCATTATCGGTGCAGTATTTGAAAACGGCTATGTTAAAAATAAGGTTATGGAGTTTATCGGCGACGGTATCGACAGCCTTAATGTTGAGTACAGAAACGGCATTGACGTTATGACAACCGAAACCACATGTCTTTCCTCTGTATGGAGAACGGACGATAAGGTTAAGGAATATTTTGCTGCACATGGCAGAGAGGGCGACTATAAAAAGCTTGAGCCAAACGGTGTAGCATATTATGACGGTATTGTATATGTTGACCTTTCAAAGGTTAAGCCTATGATTGCAATGCCATTCCACCCAAGCAATGTTTACACCATTGATGAGCTTAACGCTAACCTTGATGATATTCTTACCGAGGTTGAAAAGAAAGCGGCTAAGCAGATTAAGGGTGAGAATATCCACTTCAGCTTAAGAGATAAGGTTAAGAACGGCAGACTTTACTGCGACCAGGGTGTTGTTGCAGGCTGTGCGGGCGGTACCTTTGACAATATTTGTGATGTAGCTGATATTATGGACGGACACTCAATCGGTGCTGATGATTTTGCAATGAGCGTTTATCCATCAAGCCAGCCTACATTTATGAGCCTTGTTGAAAACGGCGCAATATTCAAGCTGATGCAGGCAGGTGCAACCGTTCGTTCCGCATTCTGCGGCCCTTGCTTTGGTGCAGGTGATGTGCCAAGCAACAACGGCTTCAGTATAAGACACTCAACACGTAACTTCCCTAACAGAGAGGGTTCAAAGCCTGGTAACGGTCAGATTGCGTCTGTTGCTCTTATGGACGCACGCTCTATTGCAGCTACCGCAATCAATAAGGGCTATCTTACACCTGCTAACGAGGTTGACGTGAACTTTGGCAAGCCTAAGTATTTCTTCAATAAGTCGGTATATGACAACAGAGTTTACAACGGCTTTGGCAAGGCTGACCCAAGCGTTGAGCTTAAGCTCGGCCCTAACATTACGGACTGGCCTGAAATGAGTGCACTTACCGAAAACCTTGTGTTAAAGGTAGTAAGCCTTATTACCGACCCCGTTACAACAACAGACGAGCTTATTCCATCGGGTGAAACAAGCTCCTACCGTTCAAATCCTTTAGGTCTTGCAGAGTTTACACTCTCCAGAAAAGACCCTGCCTATGTAGGACGTGCCAAGGAGGTACAGAAGGCTGAAAAGGCAAGGCTTGCAGGTGAATGTATGGGCGAGGCTCTTCCTGAGCTCAGGGACGTTATGCACACCATTAAGGAAAAATTTGACGTATCTAAGGAGAATGTCGGTGTCGGCAGTACAATTTATGCCGTTAAGCCTGGTGACGGCTCTGCAAGAGAGCAGGCTGCAAGCTGCCAGAAGGTACTCGGCGGCTGGGCTAATATAGCTAAGGAGTACGCTACAAAGAGATACCGCTCAAACCTTATCAACTGGGGCATGCTGCCATTCCTCTTTGATGGTGAGCTGCCATTTGAAAACGGCGATTATATCTTTGTTCCAAAGGTGGCAGAGGCTGTTGCAAACAAGGCAGCGGAGTTTGAGGCTTATGTTGTAAAGAACGGCGAAATGAAGCCTTTTACACTTAAAATGGCACCTCTTACGGACGATGAAAGACAGATTATCTTAAACGGCTGTCTTATCAACTATAACAGAAATAAAAAGTAATTAATTATTGAGGGGTGCAGTTAGCTGTACCCCTTTTATAAAAGCAATATGGAGGTATTTTATGAAATTTAAGAGAATGTTGGCTGCTGCTTTGACAACTGCTATGCTTGTGCCCAATATGGCTTATGCCGATGACGGCGTTACCGTTTATATTGCAGGCGACTCTACGGCATGCGAGTACGGTGAGGACGAGAGCTATGCACTGCCAAGAGCAGGCTGGGGTATGTACCTTGATGAATTTTTGTACGGCGTTGAGGTAAAGGACTATGCAAAATCGGGCAGAAGCTCCAAAAGCCTTGTTACAGAGGAAGAATATAATCAGATTTTTGACAATATCAAGGAGGGAGATTATCTGCTTATCCAGTTTGGTCATAATGACGCCAAAAATACCAAGCCCGAGGATATTGAGCTTAGATATACAAATCCTGAGGGTGATAAGGAGACCGAAGGCAGCTTTAAAAACTCGCTTTACGTAAACTATATCAAGCCTGCACAGGAGAAGGGCGCAAAGCCAATTCTGCTTACACCTATTTCAAGGCGTAAGTTTGGTGAGGACGGCAAAATTACCGACAGCCATGGTCTTTATGATGATGCAGTAAGGGAGCTTGCACAGGAGCTTGGCATAACCTGCCTTGACTTAACCGAGGAAACCGCAGCGGTTTATAATGTAAGAGGTGAAGAGGGTACAAAGGCATACCACGCAATTTTCAAGGACGGTACAAAGGGTGAAAACGGCTTTGACAATACCCACTTAAATCATTACGGGGCGCAGCAGGTTGCAGCTATGGCTGCGGAGGAGCTGCTTAATGAGGACCCTGATGGGCTTGGCAGATATGTTTCGGGTCTTGACAGAATACAGAATAACTTTGATACGGTTACAAGAGGTGAGTATACGGCGGAGCTTGTAAGGCTTTTAGGCATTGAGTCAGAGCAGGGTGATAACTTTGCCGATGTCAAGGCTGATGATGTAAATTATGCTGCTATTGCCGCTGCAAAGGCTGTTGGTATTGTGAAGGGCAACGAAAAGGGTGCCTTTATGCCTGATACTGATATTACAATGCAGGATATGGCGGTTATTACCGCAAGGGCGCTGGAGTATGTAAATGCAATTGAGGTTGATGGCAGTAAGACGGAGTATGATAATGCAAGAGCTTATGCTGCTCCTGCCTTAAATGCACTTAGCGCAGAGGGTATTGTAAATAATGATAATGAGCTTGCAGCAGATGTTGCCGTAAGCGGATACAGTGCCGCAAGTGTGCTTGCAAAGGCTTATGAAACAAAGACTGCTGCCGATAATGTTGCATCAGAGGGTGAAATGAGCCTTGATGAGCTAGAAAAGGTGGAGTAAGCTGTTTGTATTTAAAAAATATATACAATTGAATTTTGTGAATTAATAATTATTTAACACGCAAAAAGACCCGCTATAGACGGGTCTTTTAAGCTTCAATAAAATATTGAATTAGTTAGCCTGTGGAGCACCTACAGGACATGTACCTGCACATGTACCGCAGTCGATGCAGCTGTCAGCGTCGATAACGTACTTGCCGTCACCCTCTGAAATACAGCTAACTGGACACTCAGAAGCACAAGCGCCACAAGAAATACAATCGTCAGAAATCTTATATGCCATAATAAAGCACCTCCAAAATTTTTTAGGCTTTTGACCTATCTCTATTGTATAATAAAATTGAATATTTATCAAGAGTAAAATTATAAGTATGCCAAAAAAATATTGGATAAATGTGTATAAATATTTAATGTAAATACCAGACTGTCAAAAAATTAAAATTGATAATAAATTTTGCGATTTTGATTAAAGTCTGTTGTATATACTAACCTAGGTATTCAAGTAACTCAAAGCGTCGCAGACTTTAATCCGCAGGGCGAGCTTTGCCCGCCCGAGGGATAACAAGAGTGTCGAACGTAGTGAGGCGCGGGTTGTTACTTCCTTGGTGGGTACGCAGTACCCTATTTGCAAGAAATGTAAGCATTTCTTGCAAGCGTGTCGATTTTTCGACACGCTAATATTTAGTGCAAATATTTCTGCCTTGTTGCCATACCGCCTCTTATGTGTCTTTCCGCCTTATTTACCTCCAGTACCTTGCCTGCCTCACGTGCAAGGGACGGATTTATTTTTTTCAGCCTGTCCTTAACGTCCTTATGGACGGTGCTTTTGCTTATGCCAAAGCGCCTGGCGGTTTCACGTACGGTTGCTCTGCTTTTTATAATGTACTCCGCCACCTCAACTGCTCTCTGTTCAATATAGGCTTTCATAAAAGCCCTCCTTAATGTTGTGCTTAATTATGTATATGATGTTTTTGCACCTAATATTTTGCAGTTGCAATTTTTTTTGAAAAAAATAAAAAAAGCTGTTGACATTTCTATTCAAGTCTGCTAAAATATCATTTGTCGCTGATGAAAAGCAGGCGGCAAACCTAATAATGTGCAGTCGTGGCGGAATTGGCATACGCGCTAGACTAAGGATCTAGTCTGGGTTAACTGGGTACGGGTTCAAGTCCCGTCGACTGCATGTGCGCGAGTGGCTCAGTGGTAGAGCATCGCCTTGCCAAGGCGAGGGTCGCGGGTTCGAATCCCGTCTCGCGCTTCTTTCTTTTTATAGAGCTTTTTATAGTCGTGGGGTTGTCGCCAAGTGGTAAGGCACAGGGTTTTGATCCCTGCATTTCGTAGGTTCGAATCCTGCCAGCCCTGTATTTTAAAAATAAAGGGTAAGGAACCTCTGATTAATTAATCCTTTACAGTTTTGGCTTAAATTTTCCATACCTTCCTCAAGCTCCCTTGACGTAGCTTTTTTGCTACGACTGCGGTAGCTTTCGTCGGTCTGAAAAGTTTAATCTCAAACCTGTTTTAGTGAATTAATCAGAGTTTCCTTAAAAGCCTTTCATATTATAAGGTATTTATGCTTAATAATTTGTTTTTTAGGCATAATATACTTACTAAAGGGCTGTCGCCAAGTGGTAAGGCAACGGATTCTGATTCCGTCATTCCGCAGGTTCGAATCCTGCCAGCCTTGTTAATTAAAACCGATTTCTGTTTGGAGGTCGGTTTTTTGCATATTTTTTATCACAAATGACCCATACTTTACAAACATTGAAAAAATTTTAAAAAATTTTAAAAAAGCTGTTGACATTTGGTAAAAAGTCTGCTAGAATATCACTTGTCGCTGATGAGGCGGCAAGCTGAATAATGTGCAGTCGTGGCGGAATTGGCATACGCGCTAGACTAAGGATCTAGTCTGGGTTAACTGGGTACGGGTTCAAGTCCCGTCGACTGCATATGCGCGAGTGGCTCAGTGGTAGAGCATCGCCTTGCCAAGGCGAGGGTCGCGGGTTCGAATCCCGTCTCGCGCTTCTTTCTTTTAAAGGCTCGTCCCTTTTAAAGAAATAACTAAATATATTTTTTATTAAAGGGCTGTCGCCAAGTGGTAAGGCAACGGATTCTGATTCCGTCATTCCGCAGGTTCGAATCCTGCCAGCCTTGTTAATTAAAACCGATTTCTGTTT
>CABUWB010000078.1 GCA_902495025.1 uncultured Eubacteriales bacterium | reverse complement strand
TAATTATGCTTGATTTAAAGCAGCCAAATATGCAGCCCGAAAACGATATTGTAAAAAATATTGTTTACAGCGGCTCAAAAAAGAATGTTAAAATGACCATGATAAACGGAAATGTTGTTTATATGAACGGTCTTTTCTATATTGGCGACAGCCCCGAGGTGATTTATGCAGGGGCGCAGAAAGCCACAAATGATATAAAAATGAGGTGTACTGATTGATAACTTTTAATGATGTAAAAAATAATGCCGAGGTGCAGGCATACATACAAAAGGCGGACGAGTGCCTTAGCTCGCTCGGCTATACGGAGCACAGCTTTGCACACGTAACCAAGGTTGCGGAAACGGCAGCAATGCTTTTAAAAACCATGGGATACAGCGAGCGTGAGGTGGAGCTTGTGCGTGTTGCAGGCTATCTGCACGATATAGGCAATGTCATAAACAGAATGGACCACGCACAGAGCGGCGCTGTAATGGCATTCCGCATACTTGACCACATGGGCGCTGACCCTGTTGATATTGCGGATGTAATATGTGCCATAGGCAATCACGACGAGGGTACGGCAGTACCGCTTAACCCTGTATCTGCGGCGCTTATACTTGCCGATAAAAGTGATGTGCGCTGCAGCAGGGTAAGAAATACCGATTTTGCTACCTTTGATATTCACGACAGGGTAAATTATTCGGTTAAAAAGAGCGACCTTGTAATTAATGAAGAGAAAACCGAGGTGCATTTGCAGCTCTATATTGATACAGAGTTCTGCTCCGTTATGGACTACTTTGAAATTTTTATGGGCAGAATGATTTTGTGCAAAAAAGCGGCAGAGAGAATTAATTTAAGGTTCAGGCTGTATGTCAACGGACAAAAGCTGCTGTGATAAAGGAAATGATACTATGGATAAAGTAATCGGGTTGCGTCATCTGCTGCACCAAAATGCGGAGCTGTCCCTGCATGAGGACAATACAAGAAAAATAATATCGGACTTTATACGCACAAATACGCCGCTTACACCTGTTGAGGAGGACGGCTGTGTTTATGCCATTTACGATACGGGTGCGGAAAAAACCGTCGCACTGCGTGCCGATATTGACGCTCTGCCCATAGCAGAGAGTGAGGGTGAGTACCGTTCCCAAAATTCTCATGTGTCGCACCGCTGTGGCCACGACGGTCATACTGCGGCATTATGCGGCGCTATGGCGGAGCTTACAAGAAACGGCTGTAAAAACAATGTCGTTTTTATCTTTCAAAAAGGTGAGGAAATCGGCGCAGGCGGTGAGTGTGCCGCTGCAATTTTAAAGCGCCTTGGCGTAAGCAGGGTGTACGGCTGGCATAATATCCCCGGCTTTGAGCGTGGCAGCGTACTTATGCGTGAGGGTACCTTCTGCTGCGGCTCGTGCGGTATTATTGTTGAGTTGGAGGGAACATCAGCTCATGCGGCATATCCCGAGTACGGTGTAAGTCCTGCCGATACAATAGAGAGTATACTCTCCTTTGTGCGTACTCTGAATGAAAGAAATACAAGGGGACTTCTGCACTGTACCGTAATAGGTATTGACTGCGGCGGCAGTGATTTTGGCATTGCGGCATACAGCGGTAAGGTTATGCTTACCCTGCGTGGCGAGCATAACGACGAATATGAGGCTGCCAAAGCGGAGCTTGAGGACTTTGTAAGGCAGTGTGCCGAAACAAATTTGCTTAAATGCAGCATATTATACAGTGATGTGTTTCCGCCTGCCGAAAACAGCTTAAATGCTGTGCATACCCTTGAACAGGTCTGCATTGAAAATAATTTTAAATACATAAAGCCTGATGAGCCTTTCCGCTGGTCGGAGGATTTCGGCTATTATACAAGAGAGCTTGATGGCTGCTTTTTTGGCATAGGCGACGGTGAAAATTATCCCGCCCTGCATACCATGCAGTATGACTTTCCCGATGAAATACTGAAAAGGGCGGTTAAACTGCTTGTTTGTCTTGCAAACACATAAAAAGGAGATTTAAAATGGCAAAGGATAAAAACATTAAAACAAACGCTATGCGTATACTTGATACAATGAAGATTGACTATGAGGTTAAAACCTATGAGTGTGATGAGTTTATTGACGGAATAAGCGTTGCAAAAAAGCTGAACCAGAACCCCGAGCAGACCTTTAAAACCCTTGTTACGCAGGGTAAAAGCGGCGGTTACTTTGTATTTGTGCTGCCTGTTGCCGAGGAGCTGGATTTTAAAAAGTGTGCCAAAATAGTGGGTGAAAAATCCGTTGAGATGATACACGTAAAGGATATTAACAAGGTTACAGGCTACATAAGGGGCGGCTGTACCTCAATAGGTATGAAAAAGCAGTATCCTACAGTTATACATGAGAGCGCAATGGACTTTGATAAAATTATGGTAAGTGCGGGCAAGATAGGCATGCAGCTTATTTTGTCACCCGAGGATTTGGTTAAGGCGGCAAATGCACAGGTTGGGGATATTCTTATGCACAATGAGTGAAAATGGGCTTCAGGCGAGTTAACGAAAATAATATTTGTATTTTTTCTTCTCTTATGGTATAATCAAATGATTATATTAAAGGGAGGAATTGAAATGTCGTTTGCAAAACAGTTTTTAACAGCTTTGTACCGTTTCGGCTCTTATCCGCAGCTTATTGAGGTAAAGGGAATAAAAACCTTTTTATACACAATTATTACTGTTATATTTACGGTTGTATTTATGGTGGCTGCTTCGGCACCGGGTTATTTTGCCATGGGCGGCATGGAGGGCTTTGCCAAAAAATACATACCTGCTTTTTCCGTTAAAAACGGTGAGCTTGATATGGAAAAGGTGGATTTTGAGGATAGGGCAAACGGTGTGAGAATTTATATCAATACCGATGAAACAGAGCTTGATGTGTCTAAGGTTGGTGACAGCACCTGTGCTTTTATCGCAAGCAAAGAGCAGATGTATGTTTATAACGGTATGAGGGGCGAATCGCTTGCATTTATGGATATAGGCGCTGACTTTGGCAGCGAGGATATTTTTAACGCACTTGCAGATAAAAGCGTACGTGCGGGCATAATTTCAATTGTGGTGCTGATGTGGTTTGTCGGCAGGGCACTGCAGGCACTTTACAGTATCGTAATGCTTGCACTTATCGGCAATATTATCAATATGATGATAACCAGAGTGCCGCTTAAATTTGAAAAGATGATTCAGCTTTCCGCCTACGCAAGGACGCTGCCGCTTATTATGAGCCTTGTTGTGCCGCTTGTTGCAGGCTTTGCGTTTAACTCGCTTGTATTTTATGCGGTGGGTGCGTTCTATATTTATATGGCACTTAAAAATATCAAGACCCAGAGCGGTGTAATTATTGCGGATATAAGCAGTGTCAACAATTAAAAAAATTAAAATGCTGTAACGGTTGCGGTTACAGCATTTTTTTGATTAATTTTTGCTTTTTTCATTAAAAATGGTTGTGAGATAAACCTCTTTAACACGAAAGGCACGTCTTATTTCCTTTAATGCGGCAAGTCCCTTTTCATAATTCTCATAAAAACCGAAAACGGTAGGGCCGCTGCCGCTCATCATTGAGCCGATTGCGCCCGTATCAAGCATTTTCTGCTTAATATCCGCAACAATTGGATAATTTTTAATTGTAACGCTTTCAAGCACGTTGGACATACCGTCTGCAACCGCTTTAAGGTCGCCATTTTCAATATCGGCAATCATTTTTTCAATATCGGGGTGGTCGGATACATTGCTTAAATCAAGGCTTTTAAATACAGTAGCGGTGGATACATTGATATTAGGCTTGCATAAAAGCACAAAGCAGTTGGGGAAAGGGTGCAGCCTTGTCAGCTTTTCGCCTATGCCCTCGGCAAGCACAGTACCCCTCATTATACAGTAGGGTACGTCTGCCCCAAGCTCCTTGCCTATGGCAAGCATTTCCTCCTGTGGGAGTGCAAGCTCAAAAAGCCTGTTCATACCTATTAGGACTGCGGCGCAGTCCGAGCTGCCGCCTGCAAGCCCTGCCGCAACGGGTATTGTTTTGGTAAGCTCCATAAAAACACCCTCTCTTATGTTGTAGCGCTTTCGCATTAAATCAGCCGCCTTGTACATAAGGTTGCGCTCGTCTGTGGGCAGCCAGCTGAGGTTGGTTTTAAGCTCTATTTTATCCTCGTTAATACGCTTTATAAATATATTGTCGCAGAGGTTGACCGTCTGCATAATCATTCTCAGCTCGTGATAGCCGTCCTCACGCTTGCCAAGCACATCAAGCGCCGTATTTATTTTTGCTCTTGCTTTTAGGTTTATGTATTTCAAGACCCTATACCTCCGCTTTCCTTTTTGTTAATTATACTCTGTTTATAGGTACAATTCAAGTATCGGCTTGCAATTTGGCAAAATCAATGCTATTATTTTTGTATTGATAAGGGAGGTTTTATAATGAAGATAGGAAAGCTGCCCAATGAGGTTCTTAGTAAGCTGATACTGGAGCCAATAAAAAAATGGGGCATAAGAAAGGACGAGGTGCTTACCTCTCCGTCTGTGGGTGAGGACTGTGCGGCGCTTAAATTCGGCAATGATATATGTATGCTCTCAACTGACCCCATTACAGGTGCGGCAGAGAACATAGGCGCTCTTGCGGTGCATATCAACTCAAACGATATTGCCTCGGCAGGCGGTGAGGTGATAGGGCTTATGGTAACCACCCTGCTCCCTCCCGATATTACGGAGGCGGAGATTTCCGCCATTACGGAAAATCTGTATAAAAGTGCAAATGCGGCAGGCGTTGCTGTGCTTGGCGGTCATACCGAAATTACGGACGCTGTAACAAGACCTGTTATATCCTGTACGGCGATAGGCAGGGGCAAAAGGTTTATATCCTCAGGCGGCGCAAAGGCAGGCGAGAGCGTTATTATGACAAAGTACGCCGCAATTGAGGGAAGCAGTATAATTTATGCCGATTATAAGGACTTCTGGCATGAGAGGCTTACGGAGGAGGAAAAGGTGGTGTGCGAGAGCTTTTCATCAATGCTAAGCGTAGTACCTGAGGGTGCTGTGGCAGCAAAAATGGGAGCAAGCTCCATGCATGATGTAACCGAGGGCGGCATACTTGGCGCCTGTCATGAGATTGCCGAGTGCGCAGGTGTGGGTATTACGGTTTATGAGGACAAAATACCCATACTGCCTGTTACAAAAAAGCTGTGTGATATATGCGGTGTAAATCCGTTAAGGCTTATTTCAAGCGGCTCAATGCTTATTACGTCAGCAAATGGCAGTGAGCTTGTAGGTGCGCTTGAAGGGGCAGGCATAAAAGCTGCCGAAATAGGCGTAATAACAGACGGCGAAAGGCTTGTGGAGAAAAACGGAGAGCTTATGCCGCTTACACCGCCCGAAACAGACGAGCTTTACAGGGTTGCGGACGGAATGAAGAATAAAATGTGATAATTTTTAGCTTAAAGCAAATTCAGCTGACATATTTTTGACAAACTTTTGATTGCGGCTCTTGACTAAGCAAAACAGTTGTAATATAATAAAAGGTATAGATTTTGGCAGCTATGTCAAATTATAACTTATCTGAAGAAAAACAGGCTTGATTGTTTTTCTGATGGTAAGCTACCTTTAATATTGTTATATATTCATTAGGAGGAATTAGGAAATGAACAGAGTTTATAACTTTTCGGCAGGTCCATCTATGCTCCCATTACCTGTGCTTGAAAAGGCTCAGAAGGAGTTAATCTGCTACGGTGATACAGGCATGTCCGTTATGGAGATGAGCCACCGCTCAAAGGCTTTTGATGACATCATCAAGCAGGCAGAGGCAGATATACGTGACCTTATGAATATCCCCGCTAACTACAAGGTGCTTTTCCTTCAGGGCGGTGGCAACACACAGTTTGCAATGGTACCTCTCAACCTTTACAAGACAGGCCATGCAGACTATGTTAAGACAGGTCAGTGGGCTAAAAAGGCAGCCGAGGAGGCAGCTAAGTGGGGCGAGGTAAACATTGTTGCAAGCTCCGAGGATAAGACCTACTCTTACATTCCAAAGCTGGATAAGAGTACCTTTAATCCAAACGCTGATTATTTCTACATTACATATAACAACACAATTTACGGTACAAGATACACAAAGCTCCCAGATACAGGCAATGTACCTCTTGTAGCTGATATTTCAAGCAACATTATGTCCGAGGTTATGGACGTAAGCAAGTTTGGTCTGCTCTACGCAGGCGCACAGAAGAATGTTGGCCCTGCAGGTGTTACAATTGTTATCATTCGTGAGGACTTACTCGGCAATGCAAAGGCTGACTGCCCTACAATGCTTGACTACAAGATTCATGCAGACAAGGAGAGCCTTTACAATACACCACCTTGCTACTCAATTTATATTGCAGGTCTTGTATTCCAGTGGCTTAAGAGCATTGGCGGCGTAGCTGAAATGCAGAAGATTAACGAGGAGAAGGCAGGTATCCTTTACGACTTCCTTGACAACTCAAAGATGTTCAAGGGTACTGTTGTTCCTGAGGACCGTTCTCTTATGAACGTACCTTTTGTAACTGACAGCGACGAGCTTAACGCTAAGTTTATTAAGGAGGCTACTGCTGCAGGTTTTGTAAACCTTAAGGGTCACAGAACAGTTGGCGGTATGCGTGCTTCTATCTACAACGCTATGCCTGTTGAGGGTGTTAAGGCGCTTGTTGATTTTATGAAGAAGTTTGAAACAGAAAATAATTAATTTTGGTATCCGCCGCACATAAACTGTGCGGCATACCTATTATTTTGGAGGTTTATTTATAATGGCTAAAATACTTACTCTTAATAAGATTTCTAAAATCGGTCTTGCTGACCTTCCTGCAAGCTATGTTGTGTCCGATGATGAGAAAAATCCCGACGGCATTATGGTAAGAAGTGCTAAAATGCACGATATGGAAATGCCCGAGTCGCTGCTTGCAATTGCACGCTGCGGTGCAGGTGTAAACAACATTCCTCTTGACAAGTGCGCAGAGCAGGGTATCGTTGTATTCAATACTCCCGGTGCTAACGCAAATGCCGTTAAGGAGCTTGTGCTTGCAGGCCTTTTAATTTCCTCACGTAAGATTGTTGAGGCTGACTGCTGGGTACAGTCAATGAAGGGTACAGAGGACGTTTCAAAGGCTGTTGAAAAGGGTAAGAGTACATACGCAGGTCCTGAGGTTATCGGCAAGACGCTTGGTATTATCGGTCTTGGTGCTATCGGCGCACTTGTTGCTGACGCTGCTATTGCACTTGGTATGACTGTTTACGGCTATGACCCATTCCTTTCTGTTAAGGGTGCACTTGCACTTAACAGTGCTGTAAAGGTTGTTGAAAATATTGATGATATTTTTGCTGTAAGTGATTATATCACAATTCACGTACCTGCTACACCAGATACAAAAAATACCTTCTGCAAGGAGAATATTGCAAAGTGTAAGGACGGCGTAAGAATACTTAACTTTGCAAGAGGTGAGCTTACAAATTCCGCTGATATGGCAGAGGCTGTTAAGAGTGGTAAGGTTGCAAAGTACATAAGCGACTTTGCTGATGATTATCTCCTTGGTGTTGAAAATATTATCTGCCTGCCTCACCTTGGCGCATCTACACCTGAGGCAGAGGATAACTGTGCCGCTATGGCTGCAAGAGAGATGACAGACTATATCGAAAACGGTATTATTGTCAACTCCGTAAACTACCCACGCCTTACACTTGGCAGGGCTACAGGCAAGGCAAGGGTTTGCGTACTCTATAAGGCTGACAGCGACGCTGCTGCAAAGGCTGCTGCTGTATTTGGCGCAAGAGCTGTACAGAGCGCAAGCGCAGTAAGAGGTAACTATGGCTACGCTATTATTGACGCTGACGCAACTGATGCCGATAAGGCTGCTGTTGAGGCTGTTGAGGGCGTAATTAAGGTAAGATTAATCTGATTTTTGTAAGGTAAGAGGCTGCTGCATTAATAATGTGGCAGCCTATTTTGTAGTGTAAATTAATGTTTAGGGGTGTAAAATTATCAACCTAACATTCAAATCAATAACGTATGGATTTGCCGTAGGGGCTGGTCGTATTGCTACGCAATACTGCTCGCCTATGCGTCCTGAGGCGGCAATC
>CABUWB010000077.1 GCA_902495025.1 uncultured Eubacteriales bacterium | reverse complement strand
TTTAGTTGCTTTTATCAAGCAAGCATTGATATAGCCTTCCCCTAGAGGGGAAGGGGGACCGCTTGCGGTGGATGAGGTGTAGGCACGTAGTGCCATTATCCACTATAAACATTAATTTACCCCTTAAATAATATCCATCTAAATGCGGCAGTCCCTCATTTTACATTCACCTTGCCATTTCATAAATAGCAAGCATATCCTCCTCATGCAGCACCTTTGCAGAGCCCTTACTGCCGCCTGCGGCAACAGCGCACTTATGTGCAAGCTCCTTAATCTGCTCATCGGTAGGGTTTATGCCAAGCTCATGCATATTGGTAGGCATATTAATCTGCCTGAAAAAGTCCTCCGTTTTTTCAATGCCTTTAAGTGCGGTTTCCTCTTTGGAGATACTGTTCTCAACACCCATTACATTTACGGCAAACTTATAAAATCTGCCAAGGCAGTCCTTATATACATACCTCGCCCAGCTGCCCCACACTGCCGCAAGACCTGCGCCATGCGCCACGTCAAACATGCCGCCCAGCTCATGCTCAAGACCATGAGAGGCAAAATCACCGCCGCCGTTACCACAGCCAGTAAGTCCGTTATGCGACAGGCTGCCTGCCCACATAATCTCCGCCCTTGCGTCATAATCCTTTGGATTTTCCACAAGTATTTTTGCATTTTTAATAACAGTACGCATAAGCCCCTCTGCAATGCTGTCGGTTATCTCCATATTGCCCTTTGAGGTAAAATAGCGCTCCATTGTGTGCATAAGTATATCCGTACAGCCGCAGGCGGTCTGATAATCGGGCAGAGTCATTGTAAGCTCTGGGTTTAAAAGCGCAAACACAGGGCGGCAGAGGTCGCTGTTGCAGCCACGCTTAATACCGCCCTCGTCCTTTGTAATAACGGAGGAGTCGCTCATTTCACTGCCCGTAGCCGCTATTGTAAGCACAACGCCTATTGGCAGACACGCCTTTGGCACACGCTTTCTGTCATAAAAATCCCATACGTCACCCTCGTTTGCCGCACCGTAGCCGATAGCCTTTGCCGAGTCAATAGCACTGCCGCCGCCTACTGCCAGTATAAAGTCAACACCCTCGCTTTTTACAAGCTCAATACCCTTGTACACAAGCGACAGACGTGGGTTTGGCACAGCACCGCCAAGCTCGGTGTAGTCGATATTTTCCGCATCAAGTGCAGACTTTACGCTGTCCAGCAAGCCCGAGCGCTTAACACTGCCCATACCGTAATGTATAAGCACCTTTTTGCAGCCCTGCGCCCTGACCATTTCGCCGACCTTATCCTGTGCGCCCCTGCCAAAAATCACTTTTGTTGGTGTATAGTAATTAAAGCTGTTCATCTCAATCAATCCTTTCCTATAAAAATAAACCGTTTTATTTATTTTAACACAGACGGCAGGGCGCAGCAAATTTTATTTTACAAATCTCTCAAATGTGGTATAATCAACTTTCGGAGTGATAATATGTATAAAACAATAAACGATTTTTCAAAGGGAAGCATAATATCCCACATGGCAAGGCTTGCCATACCCATGACAATAGCACAGCTCATAAACGTATTATATAACATAATTGACCGTATGTTTATAGGCAGACTGCCCGAAGACGCAACAAATGCGCTTACGGGGCTTGGTGTGGCATTTCCTATATGTACAATAACAATAGCCTTTGCAAACCTTGTAGGTACGGGCGGCGGCCCACTGTTTTCAATAGAAAGGGGCAGGGAGGACTACGCTGCCGCAGAGGAGATAATGGGCTGCTCGTTTTCCCTGATGGTTATTTTTGGCATAGTGATAAGCATTATTATAGGCATTTTCCAAGAGCCGCTTTTATATCTTTTTGGCGCAAGCAGCGCAACAATAGGCTATGCGTCCGACTACATATCAATTTACCTTATAGGTACGGTTTTTGTTATGCTTAGCCTTGGACTTAACTTTTTCATAAACGCACAGGGCTTTGCCAAAACAGGCATGGCAACAGTATCAATAGGCGCACTGCTCAATGTGATACTTGACCCTGTTTTTATATTTAAGCTCAATATGGGTGTAAAGGGTGCAGCCTGCGCAACCGTAATATCCCAGCTTGCAGCAGCACTGTGGACAATAGCCTTTCTGACAGGCAAAAGAACGGAAATAAAGCTGAAGCCTGCACGCTTTCGTCTTAAAGCGGCAAGGGTAAAAAGGATAATTTCACTCGGTATGTCGGGCTTTACAATGCAGATAACAAACGGTGCAGTACAGATAATATGCAACAAGACCCTTTCCATATACGGCGGCGATTTGTATATTGCGGCAATGACGATTATCAACTCGGTAAGGGAGCTTGCACACCTCGGCGTATCGGGCATAGGCAGCGGCTCACAGCCCATTATCGGCTATAACTACGGTGCCGATAAGCCACAAAGAGTTAAAAGCACCATACATACCATGGCAATCGCCCTGCTTGCCTACACAAGTGCGGCATGGCTTTTTGTAATGATATTTTCAAGGCAGTTTATACTCTGCTTTAATCACGACCCTGCATTGCTGCCGATAGGCATAAAATCAATGCACATATACTTTTTCGGCTTTTTTATGATGGCATTCCAGTTTACAGGGCAGACCACTTTTCAGGCACTCGGTATGGCAAAGCATGCCATATTCTTTTCGCTTTTAAGAAAGGTGATTATTGTAATTCCTCTCACCTGCCTGCTGCCGCTTATTGACGGCATAGGCGTATACGGCGTTTTTATGGCGGAGCCTGTTTCAAACTTTATCGGCGGACTTGCATGCTTTATAACAATGTACTTTACGGTTTACAAAAAACTATAAGGAAACGGCGGCGGCATTTATGCAGCTGCCGTTATTTTTTTACATCGGCTTTGACACAATAGACAAAACGGATTTATTAATTTTGTATAAAAAATCAATTGAGTCACAACCTGCTTGTGAGTTTATACTTAAAAGGTAAAATAGGGGTAAAATATGCAGTTCGACCATACCGTCGAAAGAAAAAGGAGGATAATAATGATAACAAAAAGAGTACCTGCATTACTTATGTCAATTGTAATGGTATTTACCATGCTGACAGCCATGCCGTTATATGCGGCTGAAAACACAGCGGATAATATCAGCGCTGAACTAAGCTCTGCGCTGCAAGGTGAGGATATAAGCATAACTCCTCTTTCAGCGTCCGCATCTTCCACATCCTTAAGGCGCCCTGTTTCAGCAGAGCAGCCTATGTGGATTGTACATATTGACTCGTGGAATTATGCCGACCCCGAAAAGATTATTGACTTAATTCCCGAGGATATTCTGCCCTATGTTGTGTTTAACATCTCCCTTTCCATAAACTGGGACAGCACAAACCATAAATGGCTTATGGTGCAGGACGGATACAGTACTGCAAAGTCATGGCTAAGAACATGTGCTGACAAGGGCGTATGGACAATGATTCAGCCATCAAGCGGCGGTCAGAGTCATTTTCCCGATTACTATGCAGGCAGCTCCGCAGGGGAGAGCTGCGAGGGTACACTCTATGAGGAATTTTTTAAGGACTACCCAAACTTTATAGGCTACAACTACTGCGAGCAGTTCTGGGGCTTTGAGTCGGCAGATTTTCCTATCACCTGCCCAAACCGCTACCGTCACTTTGCAAACCTGCTGGAGCTTTGCAATAAGTACGGCGGCTACCTTGACATAAGCTGGTGCGGCAACCAGTGGAGCCCATCAATAAATCCGCTTGCCATGCTCAAGCAGGTACCAGAGTGGGAGTCGGCATGCAGCAAATATCACCAAAATCTCATTTTAGAGGAAAAATATACGCAGGGCAGTTATATTGCCGATATGGAAAGCCTTGTATACGGCTACTATATATCAGGCTACTGCGATAACTTTGGCGTGCGCTATGATGAAACAGGCTGGACAGACTCGACATGGTCAGGCACAGGCACCTCAACAAAGGACGAATACAGGGTGGCAACGGGTCTGCCTATACATATTGAGCGTATGGCAATGAACGGTGCAACCGTTATTGACGGCCCCGAGCTTGTATGGGCTGAGGATTTCAAGGAGCTTAGCACAGCTAACGACTCTGACGGCTATGCCCAGAGAAGATGGGGCACACACACCCAGTTTGACAATGTTATGATGGATATGTTCCGTAAGGTGCTTGACGGCACTATACGCATACCCGACAGGGAAGAGGTCATAGAGCGTACAAAGGTTGTTGTTATACAGGATATAAGCGGCTCAAAGGTCGGCTTTGGCGACAATCTGTACAGCACATACGAAACACTTTTTGAGGGACTTTATCGTGCAAGCGGCGACGGAAACCTTAAGGATAACCACAACCTTTACAAGAGTACGGGACGCTACCAGACAATACCTACCGTATACGCATTAAGGGACGACTTGGCAAAATCCATTCCCGTTCAGGTAAAGCAGTCAGAAATAAGCACACGCTGGGCAACTATTGCGGATAAGCAGGCAGAGTTTAACAGCCTCTATCCTGCCGATGTAACCTACGGCAACAGCTTTGCAGCACGTAACGAAAATACGTGGCTTACCTATAACCCTAACAAAAACGGTACGGCGGCAGGCTCGGTATTATCGCTTAAATACAATACCTGCAAAACGCTTGATGTAAGCCATTCCGCCAAATACGGAATGAGCGTTGTAAATGAATATTCAGACCATATTGATGTTTACCTTAATAACTACGACCAGAAAACCACTGATTTAAGCACCGATATACTTACGATTTCGGGCGCATCGGCAGAGCCGTCCGTAACGTATAAGGACAGAGGCATAAGCCAGAGCGCAAGCAGCATTACAACCGACTGGACAGACGGCGTTTACAAAATAACGGTTGAGCATAACGGTCCTGTTGACTTAACCATAAAATGCTCGGGCAGTGAAACCAACCGCCTTACAGCATATAAAACAGCAAGCTATACACCGCCCGAATTTCCATCCTTCTATACAGGCGCAAGGCAGTATGAGGGCGAGTTCTTTGACCGAAAAAACATTGAAGGAAACGTAACAAACGGCTGCAGCAGCGGTATAACAGGTTATCAGGGACAAGGCTTTATGAAGTTTGGTACAAGCTCCTCAGCAGCTGTAAAGGATACCGTAAGGACAAATAAGGCAGGCACCTTTGATATGACGCTGCGCTACGCCGTAACCTCGGCAACAAATGCAGTTGACCTTTATGTAAACGGCTCAAAGGTAAAAACACTTTCACTGCCTGCAACAAGCTCACTTAGCGACTGGGCAACGGTTACGGAGCAGATTTCCCTTAAAGAGGGTGAAAATAAGGTTGAATTCAAAGCAAATACAACCCTGCCAAGCACACTTTACCTTGACAATTTTGTGGTAGAGGGTGATTTTGGCAGCGAAGAAATAACCGTTACCCCTATTAACGGCACACTTATTAAAAACCTTATTGTAAGCGACAGTGAAAACGCTGCAGACTGGTCGATTGAGTATAATTTCGGCAAGGGCTCACTGCTCTTTGGCGACCGCAGCCTTACCTGTGAAGCACTGCCAGCAACCCTTTCGGGCTGTGAATATATCAGAACAGCCTGCGACTCAAAGCTGGTTACATCTGACCTTGGTACATTTGAAACAGGTGCAGCGACTACAATTTATGTTGCTATGGATACCAGAGTTACAGCCTCCCTGCCTGCATGGCTTGCGGACTGGACTAAAACCGAAATGTCAGTTTCAACAACAGATGCAGCCTCAAACAGTTTAACTCTTGCAATTTATCAAAAGAGTTTCAGCGCAGGTGAAACAGTTAAGCTTGGCACAAACGGAGGCAATGGCAACTCAGTAAATTACATTGTTTTGGCATCATCCGGCAAAGGCGATGTAAACCTTGACGGCAATATAGATGCTGCAGATGCGCAGCTTCTTCAGGAGTATATCATTAATTGCGCATCACTTAACAAGGAGCAGGGTATACAGGCTGATTTAAACAATAACAGCATTGTAAACTCCTTTGACTTGCTTGCTTTAAAAAATCAGATTACTCCAAAGGCAATTTCACCCGAAGCTTATATGGCTCAGATAAGTGCCAATGTTGTTGAAAGCGAACCCAGTGATGCAACCTCGGAAATATCCGGAGTTACCTATGGCACATTTGAAAAAAAGACCTTTTACTCAGATGTATGTAAAAGAAATAAAAGCATGAACGTACTGCTTCCGGCAGGATACAGCACTAACAAAAAATATCCTGTACTTTATGTCCTGCATGGATATTGGGGAACGGAGGATGCACTGCTTGATGCAGGTGACGCATCACTCAAGCTTCGTCAGATTATAGGCAATGCAATTGCCGCAGGTGAGGCAGAGGAAATGATTGTAGTATTTCCAAATATATATGCAAGCGATACACAGGATGCGTGCAGCGCTCTCGACGATGCAAACAACGCTGCCTATGATAATTTTATAAATGTGCTTACTAAGGAGATTATGCCATATATGGAAAGCAATTACTCCATAAAGACAGGCAGAGATAATACGGCAATAACAGGCTTCTCAATGGGAGGCAGAGAGTCACTTTATATCGGCTTCAGCCGTCCTGATTTGTTTGGATATATTGGTGCAATGTGTCCCGCTCCAAGAGGAAGTCAAATTAGTGAAAGTGATTGGAAATTTACAAACGAAAATACGTCGCCTTATTTACTGTTTGTAAGCGGAGGCTCAAGTGATACAATTGTTTATTCAACACCTGAGGGTTACCACAACACCTTTACAAATAACGGGGTAACACATATCTGGCATTATGTTACAGGCGGCGACCATGGCGGCAAAACAATACGTCCGCATATGTATAATTTTGTAAGAGCAATATTTAAGGCAGCGTAAAAAAGATTTGAGTAAATCAGCTTTTTATCAATCTTTAAATTGAGATTAGTATAAATATTCAATGGGAGGATTTAGTATGTTCAAAAAAATAACAGCTTTGGCAGTTATATGTGCTTTAATTTTTGCGGCAGTAATACCGGTGAGTGCAGCAGATGCTGAAACAGTGGTATTTAAAATAAGCAGTGCATCTGCCTCGGCAGGCGAAAGCTTTACTGCAAATATAGAGCTTACACAGGTACCTGCTAACGGAATATCTGCAGCAGAGTTTGCAATACAATATGATAAAGATATTATTTCAATTAACACTGTTGAAATGGGTGAAATTGCAAGAACCCAGAGCGACAGCGCAGACAATGAAATGTTTGATTATGCTGTTAATGCAGACAACGGTGTTATAAATGTAAGCTGGATTACCTTTGGCGGTGCAAGCTACCATGTCAAGGATACAGGTGTACTGATGAAGCTTACAGGTAATGTTTTATCAAGCGCAAAGGGCAATTCATCTGCAAAAATCAATCTTGTTCCGATAGAGAGGGAAACCACACCTGGCTCGGGTGTTATGAACTCCGAAATAGTTGTAGGATATTTGAATGATGACTTTAACTCAGTTCAATACAATACAACTGTCACCGCAGGTTATATTAAGGTTATGGGCAAGGGCGATGTAAATAAAGACGGCGAGATAGATGAAATTGATGCGTCCATTGTTTTAAGACATATTTCACTTGGTGAGGCAATACCTGAAAACTGTAACGCATCGGCAGCAGATGCCACAGAAGACGGCAAGGTGGATATGTCTGATGTAATATATATTCTTAATAATATGACTGTAAAGGGTACATCACTTGACCTGTCAAAAGCACTTTTGGGCGGCACTTATGACAGCAGCACAGGCAGCCTTAATGTAACAGACGAATTACAGTTTAAACTTGCTCTGCCAAAGACACTTGCTCAGGGTGAACAAATTAAGGTTTATACCAAGGTAAAGGACGAGGGTGATACAGGCTTCAGAGCTTACCTTACCGATGGCAGTGACAGCAACAAGTCAGCTATATATACATCATCTGGACTTACAGCTCAAAGCAAGCCTGTTACATTTACACTGACTGCTGATGCATCATCCGATTACATTTTATTTAAAGGTCCTACATCATGGATAAATATGGCAAATATTACCTTTGAATATATCAGGGTTGAATATTTAGATTCTGCAGCAGAATCAAGTACGGAAACAACAACCCAGACAACAGTTTCCGAAACTACTA
>CABUWB010000076.1 GCA_902495025.1 uncultured Eubacteriales bacterium | reverse complement strand
CGGAGGTGGTAAGGCCGGGTTTTATCGCAGACTTTCTTATACTCAACCATCTCCTACGGTGGTAACCTCACCTGTGCAAAAAGCTACAATGATGTGCCATCCTATGCTAGATAGACCATTGAGTGTGCATGAGTATGCAAGAATACAGCAATTTCCAGATGATTGGATTTTTATTGGAACAACTGCTTCTAAATACCGACAAATAGGAAATGCCGTTCCTATAGGTTTGGCAGAAGCTATAGGAAAAGCAATTATTTCAACAGCTGATAAAACCTCAACTATACATACAAAACGCTTTAGAGGAACTGCAGTTCACAGTAGAATAAAAACAGCTTTGGAAATGGGAGGAAACAAAATTGATAATCAATAATTCTTATGATGAAGAAGAAGTTGTAAAAGCAATTGCGACAGCATTGGAAACATTCTATACTACATTAATTGATAAGATAGATGGGCTTAATATAAATAAGGTTATGAAAAGAAAGAATCCTTATTTATATCGTGCTAAGGCTATGCAGAGTGCATCTGAGATTGTAGAATCTGTTTTGACGGCTTTTGTAAGCTCGAGCGAGGAAACAATTTTTGGAAACTGTTTTTTTGAACCGATAGCTATTGCTGCAAGTGGAGGTAATAAGGCACTGGCAGAGGGCATTGATATTATGATACAGGATAATAAAACTAACACAATTTCTGCAATTGCGGTGAAGAGTGGACCTTCAGTGTTCAATTCAGATAGTAAAAAACGTCAAGAACAAAATTTTATGGCTGCATCTAAATTAGCACAACAGGCTAAGGCAAGATATGAAGCATATATTGGTTATTGCTATGGAAAGAAAAAGGAAACCGGAAAAGGTAAACCTAAATTATATCAAGAGCTAGCCGGAAAGTCATTTTGGCATGCAATTACCGGAGATGAAGACTTTTATAAAAAGATTATTTTATTCATGGGAACTATGCCTGAACAGTATGCAACAAAATATAAGGAAAGTTATAGCAAGGCTTCTAATCGGTTGGTAAGAGAGTTTTCAAGTATATTTTGCAGAGATGACGGAAGTATTGATTGGGAAAAACTCGTAGAGTTTAATTCCGGAGATTGATATTATAAAAACGGAGGGTAAATAGGAATGCCAAAGTTTTTTGCATATAAGGGACAGATTGAAAACGGCAGCTTTATAATTGAGGGAACGGACGCAAACCATATTGCAAGCGTGTTAAGGAGCAAAATCGGCGAGGAAATTGTTATCTGCGACGGTGAGGGTACGGACTATTATTGCACCTTATCCGAGGTGGACAAAAAGAGGGTTGTTGCCAAAATTGACAGCCAGAGTGCCGTCAGCTCCGAGCCTGATGTGGAAATTACACTTTATCAGGGCTTGCCAAAAAGCGACAAAATGGAGCTTATTATACAAAAGTGCGTTGAAATAGGGCTTGTACGCATTGTGCCTGTAAAAACCGAGTTTGCCGTTGCAAAGCTTGACGGCAAGGAGGATAAAAAGCGTGAGAGGTGGCAGAAGATTGCCGAGTCTGCCGCAAAGCAGTGCGGCAGGGGCAAAATTCCGCTTGTTGACAGTGCCATGACCTTTGCGCAGGCTGTCGAGGACAGCCGCAGTATGGACGGCAGAATTATCCCTTACGAAAATGAAACGGAGTTTGGTATAAAGCAGTTTGCAAAGGACTTTAACGGCAAAAGTATTGCCGTATTTATAGGTCCCGAGGGCGGCTTTTCACCAAAGGAAATAGAGCTTGCAAAAAAGGACGGCATTACAAGCGTTACCCTTGGCAAACGTATTCTGCGTACCGAAACTGCGGGGCTTGTAACGGGCGCAATACTGCTTTACGAGCTGGAATAATTTAAAATATATTTATTTTATCATAAGAGAAAGCAAACAAAACAGTGGGAGGAGAATGTTTATGAGCTCTACGGTAAAAAACCTATTAATAACTTTAAGTGCTTTTATTTCGATAATGATTATTTCTTTTTTTGTAAATCACAGCGAAATATTTGAAAGCACTAAGTCTGCAAATGCTGATTTGGAATCGACATCGGTTGTTTATTCCATAACTGAAAAATTGTCGGAAACAACAACTGAAACAGCGGTTGAAACAACAACTGAAATAACTACTGAGGCGGTTGTTGAAACTACAACTGTAAGCTGGGAAAAGGCTATTTCTATGCGTGCAAAAAAGCCTGCCCCGGTTTCTGAAGCGGTAAAAGCTGATAATATGCTTAAAACCATGCACAAAAATACAATAATACATTTTTCTGATACCAATATGAAAAAATATATATCAGAAAACCAAAGCCTTGTAATATCCAAAATGAGCAATGAGGCAGAAATTACGGCATTGCTTAAAACCGTCTGGGACTTGGCTGCTGATGGGGCTGTGGCAGACCAGCTTATGCAAAACGATATAATTTCACCGTTAAAAACAACCTCAGATGAGATGGAAAAGCTGGTAAGTGCTTACAGACAAAAGTGCGGACTTAGCTTTGAAAACAATGCAGATGTTAAAACAGGTACTACGGATACGGGTGCGGCTGTTGTACTTATTACACTTAATGACAGTACATCAAACCGACATTATGTTGCATTGATTAATGACAGCAGCGGTTTAAAGCATTTTACAACAGATATAAATATACGTGGTTATAATTTTAAAACCAATGAAGGCTATTTATCGCCTATTCCCGATATGAGGACAAGCGAACAGATTGCCGCTGATGATAAGGCTGCACAGGAGGATGTTGTTGTTATTCCCACAACCGACCCTTTGGCATCAGCCTCGTATGATGAGCTGAAAAAAGTATATCCGGGCAAAACAATAATTATATCGGATGACCCGAATGCCGCTTCAGGTATAACAAGTAGAAATGACAGCATAAGCGCAGATTTATTTTTAACTTTGACAAACGGTCTTCAGTCCGTATCTGTAAATTCGGATGCTGATGGAAATATACACTATAGGAGTAATTTGCAATGATTTACTTTGATAATGCGTCCACAACGGCTTTAAGTGAGCCTGTTCTGGAGCTTGTTTATAAAATGCTGAAAGAGGAGTATGCAAACCCCTCATCACTGCACAGTGCAGGCTTTGAGGTGGAAAAGCTGATAACAGGTGCAAGGGAGCAGCTTGCAAAGGCGCTTAGGGTAAGTGCGGAGGATATTTATTTTACCTCGGGCGGTACCGAGGCAAACAACACTGCCATTTTGGGTGCGGCAAGGGCGGCAAAAAAACAGGGTATGCACCTTATAACAAGCGTTATTGAGCACCCCTCGGCGGCAGACAGCTTTCGCCAGCTCGAGGAGGAGGGCTTTGAGGTTACCTATCTCCCTGTTGATGAAAAGGGCTATGTCAGTGTTGACAGCTTAAAAGCCGCAATGCGTGAGGATACCACCCTTGTAAGCATTATGTACGTTAATAACGAGGTTGGCGCAATACAGGATATACCTGCACTTGCCACCGCCGCAAAGGCGGTAAATCCGCAGTGTGTTTTCCACACCGACTGTGTACAGGCATTCGGCAAGCACAAAATACCGTCGCAGTGTGTGGATATGATTTCTGTCAGCGGACATAAAATTCACGCTCCAAAGGGAGTGGGCGCTCTTTATGTCAAAAAGGGAATAAGACTTAAAAATCTCCACTTTGGCGGCGGACAGGAAAAGGGCGTGCGCCCGGGTACGGAAAATACCGCATCTATTATAGGCTTCGGTCTTGCGGCAGAGCTTGCCGACAAGTCGCTTGATGAAAATTATCAAAGGGTAAGTGAGGTAAAGCAAACCCTGCTTAATAATCTTGCGGAGCTTGACGGCGTTTATGTAAACGGCGACAGTGAAAACGCAAGCCCCTATATTTTGAATTTAAGCTTTGAAAATGTTAAGGGTGAGGTGCTGCTGCACGCTCTTGAAAGAGAGGGCATTTGTGTTGCAACAGGCTCTGCCTGCTCCTCAAAGCTGAAAAAGAAGAAAAAAATAGTTGACCTGCTCATAGACGGCAGGGGCGAAAATAACGTACGTTTCAGCTTCAGTGCGGATAATACTGCCGATGAGGCTGTAATTGTTGCAGATGCCGTTAAACGCAATGCAGCTATGCTTAGAAAATTTAGACCGAGATAAAAATATCTGCTACGTTAATAAAAATTTAATTTGCGGCATATCAATTTATGTGGTATCATAGGCACATACTATTTTAAGGAGGATTTTTATGGCTTTTTGGGAGATAATAAAAGCGGTTATAATAGGTATTGTGGAGGGCATAACGGAATGGCTGCCCATAAGCAGTACGGGACACATGATACTTGTTGAGGAATTTCTTAAGCTTGGCATGAGCGATGATTTTATAGAAATGTTTAACGTGGTAATTCAGCTTGGCGCAATACTTGCGGTTGTGGTGCTGTTTTTTAACAAGCTCAATCCCTTTGACAGGCGCAAAAGCAAGCGTGAAATTGCGGATACAATGCAGCTTTGGTACAAGGTAATTGTTGCGTGCCTGCCTGCTGCCGTACTTGGTCTGCTTTTTGATGACTGGCTTGAAGAACACCTTTTTAACTCCACCGTTGTTGCGGCAATGCTTATACTTTACGGTATACTCTTTATAGTTGTTGAAAAGTATAATAAAACCAGAACACCAAAGGTAACGGAGCTTAACCGCCTTACATACAAAACGGCGTTTCTTATAGGTATGTTTCAGGTGCTTTCGCTTATACCCGGTACATCACGCTCCGGTGCAACAATCCTCGGCGGTCTTATACTGGGTACGTCACGCTTTGTTGCGGCTGAATTTACGTTTTTCCTTGCTATCCCAGTTATGTTTGGTGCAAGCCTTTTAAAAATGGTAAAATTCGGCTTTGCTTTCAGCGGACTTGAAATTGCCGTTCTGCTGACAGGTATGGTTGTTGCCTTTGTGGTATCCATACTGGCAATTAAATTCCTTTTAAATTATATCAAAAACAACAGCTTTACCGTCTTCGGTATTTACCGTATAATTCTCGGTGTGCTGGTGCTTGGTTATTTTTTCATAATAAAATAAAAATTTTATCCGCCTGTTATATCGGGCGGATTTTTTTAATATTATTTACAAACATCATTTCCCTGGTTTACACTTTTGTATTTAGTCAATAATAGATTCAATGACTAATGAAAGGGACGAGGGAAAAATGGAAAAATTTATTGTTGAAAAATCGCACGCTTTAAAGGGTGTTATCAGTGCAGGCGGCTCTAAAAATGCGGCTTTGCCAATACTGGCGGCATGTGTGCTTGCGAAGGGTGAGTGCATAGTGCAAAATGTACCGCCATTAAGCGATATTGAAATTATGCTTGACCTGCTTGACGCTCTTGGCTGTAAGGTAAGCCGCAGCGGTGATATTGTTGCCATAGACAGCAGTGAGGCGGCGCCGCTCCCTTTAGAGAGCGGCAAGGTCAAAAAAATACGTGCCTCGTTTCTGCTTGCAGGTGCGCTTACCGCACGTTTTGGCAGTGCATCAATTCCTCTGCCGGGTGGCTGCAGTATAGGTCTGCGCCCTGTGGATTTGCATTTAAAGGGCTTTGAGGCTCTTGGGGCGGTATGCGAAACGGAGCATGGCATAATCAATATAACTGCGCCAAGGCTGACAGGCTGTGAAATTTACCTCGATTTTCCAAGTGTGGGCGCAACGGAGAACATTATGCTTGCCGCCGCACTTGCCGAGGGGACGACCCTTATACGCAACTGTGCCGCTGAGCCTGAAATAGCCGACCTTGCGGATTTTATGAATAAAATGGGTGCAGAGGTTGAGGGTGCAGGCGGCGATATGATAAAAATAAACGGCGTAAAGCGCCTGTTGGGCTGTACCCACCGCATTATACCCGACAGAATAGAGGCAGGCACGCTTATGCTTGCGGCTGCGGCGGCGGGCGGCAAAATCCGTCTTGAAAATATCCGCTGCGACCACCTTACTGCCCTTATCCATAAGCTGAGGGAAACAGGTGCGCAGATTGCCGAGGGCGACGGCTTTCTCACGCTGGAAAAGCGTGGACGTATAAATAATACTGCCATAAAAACCATGCCCTACCCGGGTTTTCCTACGGATATGCAGGCACAGTTTATGGCACTTATGGCAACAGGCAGAGGGACGGGCATAATCAACGAAACAGTGTTTGAAAACCGCTTTATGCACGCTGCCGAGCTTAACCGTATGGGTGCGGATATAAAGGTTGAGGGGCGCTGTGCCATAGTAAAGGGTGTGCGTGAGCTGACAGGTACGGCGGTAAAGGCGACTGACCTGCGAGCAGGCGCTGCGCTTATAATATCCGCACTGGCGGCAGAGGGTACAACGGAAATAGGTGAAATTGAATACATTGACAGGGGCTATTTTCATCTGGAGCAAAAGCTAACTGACATTGGTGCAAGGATAGAAAGGAAAAGCTATGACGATTAAACCCATACTTGCGGCAATAGGTATTGTATGTGCCGCACTTTATATTATTCCGCAGGCGGAAACTGCAACTGCCGACTGCCGCATAACCACTTCGGCTGCTGCGCTGTCGCTGGAGCATACGGGCAGCTATAAAACAAGCCTTAACAAAAAAGCCCTCGATAACCTCGAGGACTACATAACAGGTGTTGTTGCCGCCGAAATGCCTGCCTCATATAACAGCGAGGCACTTATGGCGCAGGCAATAGCCGCACGTACCTACGCATTGCGTGAGATGGAAAAAAATCCCTCTGTGCCGCTTACGTCCATAGGACAGGCATATATTTCCAAGGATACCATGCGTGAGCGGTGGGGCGAAAGTTATCGTGAGCTTTATGAAAAGGTCAGGACGGCGGTCAGCTCCACCGAGGGAATGATTATAACTTATGATAATGAGCCTATTCTTGCTGCCTTTTGTGCATCAAGCGGCGGTGTTACGGAGAAAAGTGAAAATGTGAGGGGCAGCGCTCTGCACTACCTAACCGCAGTGGACTCTCACTGGGACAGTGCCGCTGACGGCTTTACTCAAACCAAAGCCTATACCGAGGGCGAGCTTGACAGCCTGCTTGGCGGCGTACCCGAAATACAGGCAAAATCCCAGTCGGGGTACGTGCTTAGTGCAAGGGTCGGCGGCAAGGTGCTTACGGGTATGCAGATAAGGCAAAGGTTGTCCTTAAAATCTGCCGCCTTTGACGTAAAATATACCGACGGCAAAATATACATAACTACAAGGGGCTATGGTCATGGCGTGGGTATGAGCCAGACTGGCGCAAACGGTATGGCAGAGGAGGGAAATACCTTCCGTCAGATACTTGCGCACTATTACCCCGGGACGGAAATCAGCATTTGCAGGTGAAAAATATTCTAAGAGGCTTACTGAACAGAGATTATTTAAGGGATAAATTAGAGTTTGTAGTATATGTAAGGTAATCGGGCGGATATGGAATCCGCCCCTACGTAACCAATGATAGATTGTTGCACTGCATACAAATTAAATGTTGGTTTGTTTGAATACCTTGTATATAAGACGAATTTGCAAAAAAATAAATTATAGTTGTAATTAACTTGTAGGGGCGGATTCCATATCCGCCCTTATACTTGAATTTCGATAAACTCTAATTTATATTAGTAAAACAAACAAGCATGTGTTTTTTAGATAAATTACTTTACATTTTATCCATCTCGCCGCTGCGTGCAAAATAAAACAAATACTGCTGTGCATAGCCTGCAAGCTCTCCCCATTTATCTTCTGCAAAGCGGGCTATGGTTTTAAGGCTTTGCTCCTCTCCGTTAAAATACAGGTTGCTTATAACACGCCTTACCCATACATCAATGGGGAATACGTTTCGGTGTCCTAATGAGAAAAGCAGTACGCAATCCGCAACCTTGGGACCTACGCCCTTAATTTTCATAAGCTCGCTGCGTGCTGTGTCGGTATCAATATCAAACAGGGCATCAAGCTGCACGCTGCCGCCATAAAGGCATTTCACCGCATCATATATGTACTTGTTGCGAAAGACCATTTTAAGTGCAAAAAGGTGTTCCTCGGTTACGTCCTTCAACTGTTCAAGCGTGGGGAAATTGCTGTCTGTACCGTATTTTTCACTCATTTTTGCAATAATGCCCTTAATTCGGGGTATATTATTATTCTGGGATATAATAAACGAAAGCAGACATTCATAAGGCTGCTGGTTTAAAAGACGTATGCCGCCT
>CABUWB010000075.1 GCA_902495025.1 uncultured Eubacteriales bacterium | reverse complement strand
TATCATTGGTTACGTAGGGGCGGATTCCATATCCGCCCTAATTTTAGCATATTATTATTGCTAACGGGCGGCAGGTTGCCGCCCCTACGGTAAATCCATACGTTATTGATTTGAATGTTAGGTTGTTGATGTTACTCCGCTAAACATTAATTTATCTTTCGTTATTTCTTAAATAGTCTATCCAAATGTGACAGCTCCTTTTATATTTATTTCAGCAATGCCTTAAAAACAAATGAATTATCCAATGATTTTTGTATAATTGCGGCACTATCGCCCGAGCTTAAAATTCCGTCGCCTGTTACGTCGGCAATAAGTGGAATATAATTATCGGGGTACTTGCTTTCGCAGCCCATTGTAAAGGCACTTTGCAGAGTTTTTTGCAGAAGATAGGCTGCATCCTCCGCCGTAACCGTACCGCTTAAATTAACATCACCCATAAGGACTGTATCGGTGTTTTCGGTAGTAGTTTCGGTGGTGTTTTCGGTAACGGTAACAGTGGTAGTTTCCGTAGTGGTTTCTGTGGTAGTGGTGGAGCTTGTATCTCCCTTATCCTCATAAAGTGCATAAAGTCCTGCACAGGCACCCACAAAGCCTGCATTGTAATCAATGGCAACCTCGCTGTACTGGTAATTGCCTGTCGAGTCAATATGATAGTCGTTTTTATCGGGGCCGCCCACAAGCGCACCTCTTAAAGTGTATTTATGCGGTGAGCTGTCGTTTGCATCGCTAAGTCCAGATGCCGCCCTGTGGTGTGGATATTTAACGCTGTTGCTGCAAAGTCCCGTAACGTAGCAGGTGTTTGCGTTATTGTCGCCAAGCAGATAATCCATTTGCTTTTTAGCCCACTCGGCATAGGCTGTTTTGCCTGTGTGCTTTGCGTAAATCAGCGCAATAAACTGTGCGTTTGCGTTATATCTTGCTGAGCCCCACTCATTTATACAGGCATAGCCCTGCGGTGTATTGTAGTTATTCTGCCAGTTATTGAGCATTTGCTCTATTGATGACAAATAGGCATTGTTGCCTGTCTTTTCACCAAGGAGCATTACACTGCCCGACCATGTGTTGTCCCAGCAGTAAACCCAGTATGGCACATCATAAACGGCGTTGCCCATAAGTCCCTCTGCCTGCGAAAGATAGGTGCTGTCGTTTGTGGCTGTGTAAAGCCATGCAGCAGCATAGGCAAGGTCATCATTATAGTTTTGTGAGTCGTAAAAGGTTCCCCTGTCGTCACCGACTGCCTTGTTAGGGCTGTTGTATGTAAAGGAATAAAGTGCCTTTGCATATTTAAGCGACTCGCTGTCGCCTGTGTTTGCATAGTCGGCTGCAAGTGCGGCTGCTGCAAGTGAGGTTATATCCGTTGCAGGCGTCTGAGCCGTTGCAAAGTAGGCAGGTCTTGCCGTAGTCTGGCTTTCTGGTGCGCCCCAGTAGCTATGGTCGGAGTTTCCCTCACCTACCATGTGGCAGAAGGCAACGACCTCGCCGTCGGCATTTAAAAAGGTACATTTTTTTATGTAAGAGGTGAATCTGTCAAGCACCGTTCTGAAATGAGCCATATCCCCGTTATGCTCAAAGGAGTCCTTAAACTCATAAAGCGCCCATTGCAGGGTAACGGCAGTATACATCTGCGGCAGACCGAATTTTACATGGTCGCCTGCATCATGGTAGCCGCCTGACAGGTCAATCAAGCCGTCTCCGTCCGGGTCAAGAACTGCCCTGTTTGAGTCAATAAAGCTCTGTGACAGGTCGGTATGCGAGGTGTCAAGCGGTACGGAGCTGTCGCAGGTATGGCAATCACCACGCCAGCTCTCCTGTGATTTTTCATTTACATCTGTGCCGCACATATTTGCATCATACAGATAAAGCGACGCACTCTGTGTGCTGCTGTATATGCAGTCTGCACCCATTACCGAGGTGCCGAAGATACACATACCTAATACTGCGGCTAAAAAAGCCTTTTTCATAATATTTACCCCCTATGGTATTTATTTAAAAAAGCCCTGTACGGGCTTTTTTACAGTTTTGATTTATGCTAAATGCAATACGTTAATGAGTAAAATCCATGCAAGTCCGTAGTAGGTTATAACGGCAACAAGGTCATTTACTGTTGTAATTAACGGACCCGACGCAACAGCAGGGTCGATATTGATTTTATTGAAAAACAGTGGAATTAACGTACCCACCATACTTGAAACAACCATTGCCACCATAAGCGAAATGCCTACGCAGCCCGAAATAATAAACGAGGTTGAAAGCGGATTGTTCTTAAGCAGGAAGATATAAGCGCCTATAAATATAAACGCCATAAAGCCCAAAAACAGACCGTTTGCAAGACCTACACGCATTTCCTTTAATACAAGTGAAAATTTTTGCTTTGCGGTAAGGTTTTCGTCCATAAGAACACGAATGGTAACAGCAAGCGACTGTGTGCCTACGTTGCCCGCCATATCCAGTATTAAGGACTGGAAGCAGATTACAATTGGCAGCACCGCAACAACCGCCTCAAAAATACCAACAACCGAGGATACAAATATACCAAGAAAAAGCAGTGCAATAAGCCATGGCAGACGCTTTTTCATACTGTCGGCGGTTTTTTCCTTTAAATCCTCCTCTGCGGTAAGACCGGCGAGCTTTGCGTAGTCCTCGCCAAGCTCGTCATCAACCACTTCAACAATGTCCTGTGCGGTAATAATACCAAGTATTTTATGCCTGTCAGAAAGGACGGGTATTGAGTCCTCTGCGTAGTCCTTTATGCGCTCTATACAATCGCATATTTTCTCATGCTCTGTTACATAAGGGTAAGAGGTACTTATCAAATCATCAAGGCTTGTGTACTCCCTTGCGATTATAAGGTCCTTTAAATCGATAGCACCGTAAAATTTATCGTTATTATCGGTTACATAAATTGTAGCTATATTGTCATTTTCCCCTGCCTGCTTTACAAGCTCGTGCATTGCCTGGCGTATGGTAAGGGTGTTTTTAATGACAATAAAGTTGGTTGTCATACAGCTGCCTATTTCGTCATCATCATAGGACAAAATCAGCTTTACGTCCCTGCCTGACTCAGCGTCAAGCATACTGACAAGCTTTTTCTTTGTGGTATCGTCCATTTCCTCAAGTACGTCGGCAGCATCGTCCGAGTCCATGTAGGATATGACCTTTGCAGCGCTTTCAAGCTTTAACTCCTTGATATATTTGTCTACATTTTCAATGTATGCAAAAATATCGGATATCTTTTCCGCACCTAAAACGGGATAGAAATTTTTTCTCTCGTCTTCTGTAAGCTGTTCAAGTGCGTCGGCAATATCGTTTTCATGATAGTCCGACAGCCTATCGAGCTTTTCTTCATTGGAAAGGTTACTGCGTATAATTTCAAGCAGCTCATCAACATATTTAAGCTGTGGCTCTTTTAAAATTTCTTTTTCCATATCAATAATCTCCTTTATATAATTTTAGTTTAACCGTTTGCGGCTGAAAAAACACATAAAGAAGACGCAGCTCATGTCAGCTCACAGACAACTGCGTTTTATATGTAATTTTTACACCGCAAAAGCTACTTCGCCCTATACTGTCGCAGTTATCCATAAGCTCACCTCCCGAAATATACATTAAATGTGGCATAAGCCTTAAACCTATGCCACACAATAATTGCTTAATTATAACTTGATATGCTTTGGCAGACCATTTACCATTACAGGATAAACCTCACCCTGAATAAGTGGGAGCATATAGTCAATAGCCTCCTGTGAAAGGTATGTGCCGTCGTTGATAATCCATTCCTTAGGAACAGTCTTTTCAACATTTGCAATAGCGTTTACATCGTAAATGCTTGTACCAACAAGGTATGGGTTCTGTGATACTCTCTCAAATACGCCAACCTTGCCTGTTTCGCCCTCTGCAGCAGCCTTAACTGCAACTGCACCAATGAGGAATGCCTCTGTTACGTCAGTTAAAGAGCCAATATGGCTTGCACATCTCTGAATTGTGCTGAACTCGATAGGTCTTGTCTTGCAGCCAAGCTCGCCTGCGAGGAGATTTGCAAGTGTGCTTGCTGTACCGCCAAGTGCCTTGTGTCCAAAGCTGTCTACAATAGCGTTTGTGGCTGCGCTCTCGCATACATACTTGCCGTCTGCTGTCTTAACACCCTCTGATACGGCAACAACAACCTGCTTTTTATCCTTCTGTATTTCCTTAACTTTAGTAACAAATTTGTCAATGTCAAATACTGTTTCAGGTAAGTAGATAAGGTCAACACCCTCGCAGTCATCGCCCTTTGCAAGAGCAGCAGCAGCGGTAAGCCAGCCTGCGTTACGTCCCATAATCTCAACAACGGTTACAATGTTGATAGGCTGAACAAGTGCATCACGCACAAGCTCCTTAAGGGTTGTGCCTATGTACTTAGCAGCACTGCCGTAGCCAGGTGTATGGTCTGTAACGGCAAGGTCGTTGTCAATAGTCTTAGGTACGCCCATAAAGGTAATGTCAGTAATGTTTTTAACCTTTGCATACTCGCTGAGCTGCTTGATTGTATCCATTGAGTCATTACCGCCGATGTAGAAGAAATGCTGAATATCGAGCTTTCTTAATACCTCAATAATCTTATCATAGGTTTCAGGGCTCTTTTCATAGGTTGGCAGTTTAAAACGGCATGAACCTAAGAAAGCCGATGGAGTTCTTTTAAGTATTTCTACCTCAAAATCACTCTTAATATACTCACTCATATCGATATAACGCTCTTCAAGCAATCCCTCAATACCGTTGCGCATACCGTAAATTTTTTTGGCACCTCTGTCCCTTGCGGTTTTAAAAACACCTGCAAGTGATGAGTTGATAACAGATGTAGGACCTCCCGATTGTCCAACAATTACATTTCCCATTGCCATAATAGAAAAACTCCCTTCTTTATAGAAAGCAACTGCTTTCTGTTTTTTATTTATTATACCAAAATTTCAATAAACTTTCAATAAAAAATTGTGTAAAATCTATGAATGTATAATATTTTAATTTTAACGGTTAGCAGATACTTTTTATTATTTATTAATTGTGTTAAAATCGTATAAAAGGAGTTGGTAATTATGTGTTTGATGGATAAAATAACAGGCAGTATTTTAGGCGGTGCTATTGGTGATGCCTTAGGATATACAGTTGAATTTAAGAGCTATAATGAAATAATTAATCTGTACGGAAACAGCGGAATAAATATGTATGAATATGAAGATGATACAGGTAAGGCTCTTATATCTGATGATACACAAATGTCATTGTTTACTGCGGAAGCACTTTTAAGGTGCGATAAAAATAAAATTACAGATGATACATTAAAAAGCATATTTAATTCATATCTTGACTGGCTTAATACACAAGCAGGAGATAGATTTTATAAATGTAAGGATGGGTTAATGTCTGTTAAAGAAATGTATGCAAGCAGAGAACCAGGACGTACCTGCATTAATGTCCTTGCTCACAAATTGTTTGGCACAATTGAAAAGCCGATTAATTGCAGCAAAGGGTGCGGAGGTATTATGCGTACAGCACCTATTGCACTGTATTATAACCCTGATATTGTACCTATACTGCAAATTGATAAATTAGCGGCACAGGCATCGGCGCTTACGCATGGACACAAACTTGGATATATACCATCAGCAATATTTGCGCATATTTTAAATACAGTAACTTACAGAGGTTATTGTCTTGAAAATGCAGTATTGGATGCTATTTCAGCTGCAAAAGTGATATTTGGCGTTAGTGAAGATATGGATTATATTGAAAAATTAATAAATTTAGCTGTCGAATATTCAAACAATAATTTAAGTGATATTGAAAATATAAATGTGCTTGGTGAAGGTAGGGTAGCTGAAGAAACTTTGGCTATTGCATTATATTGTGCTTTAAAATACCAAAATAATTTTTCTGCTGCCGTTATCGCTGCTGTTAATCATAGTGGTGACAGTGACTCAACGGGTGCTGTTGCAGGAAATATTGTTGGGGGTCTTGTGGGATTTAATTCTATATCGCAAGAGTGGAAGCATAATCTGGAGCTTTATGATATTATAATTGATATGGCACATAAGCTTGCTATTTTATAAAAAATTACAATTTTACTTGACTTAAACACTTATTGCTTATATATTATAAGATAAAATAAGTCTTTAACTTGGAAGGAGAAATATTATGAGCTTTGAAAATATACGTAAAATACCAACCCCCGAGGAAATACAGGCGGCAACGCCATGCTCAGCGGAAATAGCAGCAACAAAGGCTAAAAATGATAAGGAGCTTGCAGATATTTTTACAGGAAAGTCCGATAAGTTTATTGTAATTGTAGGTCCCTGCTCTGCAGATGATGAGGAGGCTGTATGCGATTACATGCGCCGCCTTGCAGAGGTAAATGAGCAGGTAAAGGATAAGCTGTTCCTTGTGCCCAGAGTTTACACAAACAAGCCACGTACAACAGGCGACGGCTACAAGGGTATGCTCCACCAGCCCGACCCTGAGAGCGAGCCTAATATGTTAGAGGGTCTTTACTCAATAAGACGTATGTATATAAGGGTTATTGAGGAAACAGGCTTTCCTCTTGCAGATGAAATGCTCTATCCCTCAAACCTGCCTTTTGTAACGGATTTGCTTTCATATATCGCAATCGGCGCAAGAAGCGTGGAAAATCAGCAGCACAGGCTTATTTCAAGTGCTATTGACGTGCCTGTGGGCATGAAAAACCCTACAAGCGGCGACCTTTCCGTTATGTTTAACTCAATCCATGCGGCGCAGTGTCCTCATAACTTCCTTTACAACGGCTATGAAATCAAGACAAGCGGCAATCCGCTTGCACACGCCATTATGCGAGGCTCTGTAAACAAGCATGGCAACAGCATACCAAACTATCATTATGAGGACCTTTCAAGGGCTTATAAAATGTATAAGGACGGCGGCTATTTAAACCCTGCAATTATTGTTGACGCTAACCATGCCAACTCACAAAAGCAGTTCTTTGAGCAGCCACGTATTGTGAAAGAGGTGCTTAACTCATGCAGCTGCAACCCACACATCAAGGAGGTTGTCAAGGGTGTTATGATTGAAAGCTACATTGAGGAGGGCAACCAGAAAATTGGCAGTGAATGTCATGTTTACGGCAAGTCAATCACTGATGCCTGCTTAGGCTTTGAGGATACAAAAAATCTTCTGCTTTACATGGCAGACAAACTTTAATATAAAAAAATTTCGGCACTGTACATTAATCCGTTTTAATGTACAGTGTTTTTTTGTGCATAAAAAATAAAATTTAACCACATTATAAGTACAAAGAAAGGAGTGCAGCTATGAAAATTATCAGATGTATGAAATATATGCCGCTTGTTTTTGTACTGCTTGCGGCAGCGGCAGCAGCATTTATCTGTATGGGCGGCAATGACAGCTTTACAGACAGCACCTTTGTATTTTCAAATGCGGGACGGTGATTTAATTGAGTGAGATATATATTAAGCCTAACAAAAAATATCTTACCTCCTCACAGGGGGCTGTGCATATAAGCGACATTGCTGAGGTGTATGCCGAAAACGGCTTAAAAAAGCACATCGATACAATAAAGGTAATGGATATAAAAAACGATGAGGACAAATGCTACCTTATATCTGTTATGGATATTGTGCGCCTTATAGACAACGCCCTGCCCGGGCATACAATAAGCAACTTAGGCGAAATGGATACGGTGGTTGAGTTTAACAAAAAGGCAGGCAAAAGCAATACGCCATGGCAGGTTATAAAAATTGTGTTTGTGTCGCTGCTGCTGCTTGCAGGCTCGGCAACGGCAATTATGAGCTTTCATTCCGACGCACAGATACCCACCATATTTGAAAACTACTACTATATGTTTTTTAACGAGAGGGTGGAAAACCCTGCAATAATAGACCTGCCGTATTCAATAGGGCTTGCTGTTGGCATAATAGTATTCTTTAACCATTTTTCGGGTAAAAAGCTGACCAATGACCCTACACCAATTGAGGTTGAAATGTCGGTTTATGAAAAGGACGTTACCGATAATATTATTGATAATTTAAGTACGGAGAAAAATAAAAATGGTAATAGTTAAATATCTGTGCTTAATTCTGCTCGGCTTTGGCGCAGGGATTGTAATTTCGGGTGCGGTATACGCATTTATTGCGGTTATAGGTGTTGTACCAAGGCTTGCAGGCGGAACAGGCACGCAGAAGTATGTTAAATTATATGAGGAGGCAATAATTGCAGGCGGTATTTTTGGCAG
>CABUWB010000074.1 GCA_902495025.1 uncultured Eubacteriales bacterium | reverse complement strand
CGAGCGGTTAAGCCCTGCCTTGTGGGATTTATGGATATGCGCAGCAGGGCATTGGTCGGTTGGAGTATATGCGAAATACCTAATTCGCAGGTTATCAAGGAAACCCTTATACACATGGTTATGCCGAAGAAGAATAAATCCAATCCATTTGAGGGTGTGCCAAGGGTATTACTGATTGACAATGGTAAGGACTACACAGCGGAATGTCTGACAGGCAGGAGCCGCAAGGTCAGAGTCAGCATTGACAGTGATACAGAGGGATTTTATTCCGAGGTGGGCATTGAACGAGATATGAGGAGCTTACCTTATCAGGCATGGACTAAGGGACAGATTGAAAGATTTTTCGGCGGTGTGTGTGAGGATTTTACAAAGGACATAAACAGCTATACAGGTACTCTGACAGGCAGTCTTACATCAAACAAGGTAAAAAAGGACATTAAGACAATGTTTGAAAAGGGACAGCTCATGAGCATTGAGGACTTTGCCGACAAATTTGAATATTGGGTGCTTGAGGTATATAGCAAGAAAAACCACAGCGGACTCAGGGAGCAGCGTGAAAAGTGGAAAACACCTATTGAGGTATACCAAAATGCGGAAAGGTATTACAAGCCTGCACCGCCGATAGAATACCTTGAACGTATGGCAATGGTTAAGGAACACAAGAAGGTGTATGCAACGGGTATCAAGCTCCTTGGCTGTGACTATATGTGTGAGGAGCTGTTCCCGTATATTAACAGCAGCAAGGGTGTTACAATACGTTATAATCCACATGATGTTACCAGTATCAATGTATATGATGTTAAGACGGATAAGCTTATATGCCGCTGTGGAAATGCTACTATATTAAATCCGCTTGCGGCTGTTGATGATAAGAGCCTTGAGGCTCATATCAAAGCTCAGAAACGACAGGAGCGGCAGGCAAGAGAGCTTATTGCTATGGCTCAGATGCCGTATGAGGAGCGTATGGCTGCAGAAAACATAGCTGATAAGAGCAAGGCGGTTGTGTTACCTGAGCTTATGGACAGCGACAGAAAGGTTATTGCGATGCCTAGGAGTACAGCGTACATTAAGGAAAGTAACGAAACGGAAATTGAGGAGCGCAATGAATGGCTGCGCAAGCAGGCAGAGGTAGTTATGCGTGAGCTTGGAATAGGAGGCTGATTTTAATGAAAGTAAACAGAGAGGATTTGAGAGAATTTACAATAAAGTATCTTACTGATACGGGAATGAGCAAGAGCGACCTTAGTCTTAAAATAGGGTTCAGCAGGGCGTTGCTTAGCAGATATTTAAGTGATAAGTACGAAAGCGACCCGTCCAATATCGAAAATGCGCTTATAGACTACTTTGAAAGACTGGATGCAGTATCAGAGGAAGAGAGTGCCGACGTGGATGCAGAGCCTAAGGCTGAAACAAAGAGCCGTAAGGTTTCGGAATTTTTTGCCTCAACGGATGCAATGAATGTGCTTGCAACCTGCGACCTCTGTCAGAAATATACAGGTTTGGGTGTTGTGGTTGGCAGGAGCGGTTATGGAAAGACTTACACTTTAAAGCAGTATGCCAAAAAGGCAAAAGTTTGCTACATAGAGTGTGATGACAGCATGACCTGCAGAGATATGATTGAGGCTATTGAAAAGGTTATCGGTATACCTCGCTGTTCGGGTACGATATGGACAAGGGTACAGGGCATTAAGGAGTATTTTAATATCAATGAAGGCTATCTGCTTATTATTGACGAAGCTGACAAGCTGATGACAAAGTACAGTGCCAAGAAGATGGAAATACTCCGCACAATCTATGACCAGTGCGACGTTGGTGTTATTGTCGCAGGCGAGCCTAATCTGGAGATTATGCTTAAAGCATATTTACCTCGCTTCGCAAACAGGGCTGATTACTTTGTTAAGCTTGCGGGTCTGACTGGTGCAGAGGTCAGAAAGTATCTTGCTGATGTTGCTATTGAAGATGCAGCACTTGATGAGCTGATATATAGGGGCTGCAACAGTAATACAGGCTGTTTCCGCTTGCTTAACAGGACAATTAAAAACCTTATGCGAATGACGGACGAGAGCAGCACCATAAGCGGTAAGGATATTAAGGTTGCCAGCAATATGATGATGTTATAGGAGGGCATTATATGAAGGACTATGCAAAAATTAATAAATCGGGTGGTATATGTATACCTGTTAAGCTCCGTAGGGAGCTTAACATTGGCAGCGGTGATGCGGTTGTAATTGAGCCTGCTGTGGGCGGCGGTATCAGGGTAACACCATACCGCCCGTCCTGCGTGTTTTGTGGAGCTACGGAACATATAAAGGAGCTTAATGGTAAGGGCTGCTGTGAGGAATGCTATGAAACACTTGCCGAGATAGAGGTGACAGTTTGATGGATAAGGCGCAGTGGGATAAGGTTGAGCAACGGCTGAGGATGCAGTATTGTCCTGTGCAGTTAAAGGTCGATGGTTATGAGCTGTACTTGATTTTGCTGCCCGATAAGGGGCTGAAGCAGAGCATAGCGGTTTATGTAAATGGCTCAATAAAAGGCGAATGGATAAGCAATGATTGTGAAATCAGACGTAGATTTTACGACCGACGCACTAAATCAATGTTAAGAGCAGCAGATTTAAAGAAATTATCCAAAGCTAGGAAAAAAGCCTTGAAAGAGAAATACACATACGAATATTTCAGTCCGTTTTGGACGTCATTTAATCGTATGAAAAATCACTTTATTAAGAACAACTCAGATATAGAACTTATAACAAAATTATAAACGGAGGTATGAAACATGGCTGAATTAATGAGTATGCTGAAAACATCAGAAATTATTGACAAGCTTGTCGAGATTAGCAGGGACAAAAAGCAGCTCTCTGACACCGAAAAGGTTTACAAAGCGGAGCTGCAGAAACGTGGTTTAAGGTATATTGAGGACAAAAACCTTAAACAGAAGATTTTTACGGGAAGCGGCAGTAACAGGGCGGAGTTTACGCAGAGTCAGAAACTTGTTATTGTAAACTGGTTTGCTTTTAAGGAGATTGTTGGTGAGCTGGCAGAAGAAAAGGTGCAGCGTCTTATAGACTATAATTATGAATGGGACAGCAAGTTTGAAGAAACTGTCAAGGCTCTTTTTACTGATGACTACAATAATGAGGTCACACTACCTGAGCTGCTGAAGGAATGCTTTAATGCTGACACTCAGCAGATTAACTTGCTTGTGAAAAAGCTGAAGGGCGATTACAGGAAGGACAGAGAACAGCTTATTGCTGTTCTAAAGTTACCTGCGGAAGAAGATTTGGATGTTGAGCTTGATTACATACACAAAATCATCAACTGGACAAAAATTAAAATGTTCTTCCCGGAGAATACAGAAAAGACCATTGAGGCTGTAAAAAAGTGTATTATTGTTACGGAAACACCTAAGCTTGCAATTAAGTATGGTGATGATAATGAGTAAGGCATCTGCAGCACAGCTCAGAAAGATATATGCACTTGCAAGGGAAAAGGGCGTTGACAGTGAAAACCTGCACAATCTTTTATACAGCCTTTGCAAAAAGGAGCATTTAAGTGAAATAACAATAACGGAGGCGGTGCAGCTCATTGACAACCTGTCGGGGAAGGAAATCCCCGGCAGGGCGACTGCACGTCAGATACATTTTATACAGGGACTTGCCAAAGACTTTGGGTGGGATGATAAACGACTTATGGGTTTTGTAAAAAAGGTGGGCGGTGTGGATAATATACGTTGGCTTACGAAAAAACAGGCAAGCAATATTATAGAGGGTATGAAAAAGCTTAAACAAAAGGGAGCTGATGTTTATGGATGAGCTGCTTGAACGCTATACACAAAGTGAACGAGCCGTTATAAAGAGGTACTTTGATTTTCTTGCCAAGCGCACACGTAAAAGCGGAAAAATCAGCGAGGGTGTCAAGAAAAATCAGCTTATTAAATGGCAAAAATATGAGCCGACTATCGTTATAACGGCATTACAGGTGTATATGCAGAAGAATATAACGGTCAGTATGAATGAGAAATATGTTATGGGTATCATCAGAAATTTACATAAGGAAAAGGAGGCGGACAGAATTGGAGAACATAAGCAGGGCTATGACGAGGGTAAACGACTTTCAGAAAAATATGCCGCCGAGGGCGGCAGCACCGAGTGCGACTTCTGATTGTCCCTATGGGTTATGCAATGGCAGCGGAACAATAACAGAACGCAGGGACGGAAAGCTTTATGCAAGGCAGTGCAAGTGCATGGCGGACAAGATACTTAAAAGCCGTCTGAGCTTTGCAGATATTCCGCAGGAGTTTGCCGGACTTAAAGTAAACGACTTTGCAACGGACATTTATACAACCAGTAAAGACCGCCGCCTTGCTTTAAATGCAAAAAAGGTTGTTATAGGTTTTGTGAAAAATTTTGACGCTATGGCTGAAATGGGTAAGGGACTGTATTTTTACAGTGCCACAAAGGGCAGCGGCAAGACAAGGCTTGCCGTAAGCCTTGGGAATGCTCTTATCAATAAGTGTGGCATTGTTGTTAAGTATACAACAACAATAAGGCTGCTTAACGAAATCAGAGATACTTTTGATACTAAGTCGGAAAGAACGCAGGCGGAGCTTATAGCCGATACTGTTGCGAGTCAGGTGCTTATACTTGATGATATAGGGGTTGAAAAGCCTACGCCATGGGCTGAGGAAATTTTGTATACAATACTTAATGAGCGTATGATAAGCAAAAAGATAACGGTGTTTACATCTAACTTATCGGCTGATGAGCTTAGGCTTGATGAGCGCATAAGGGACAGGGTTAAGCGTATGGCAATGCCTGTTGTATGTCCCGAGGAAAGTGTGCGGCAGATTTTAGCTTGTAGGGAAAATGATGAGGTTATGAAAAAGTTATTGGGATAAGGAGGAAATTTAATGTTAATATGTTTAGATGCAGGACATGGTGGGAGCGACCCGGGAGCCTGTGGAGCGTACAGTAAGGAAAAGGATATTACACTCAAAGCTGTAAAAAGTCTTGGTAGTATCCTTGTAGAGCTTGGTTTTGATGTTATGTACACAAGGTCGAATGATACATATATTGCGCTGCAGGCTAGGTCGTCTGCTGCCAATAAGGCAAATGCTGACATATTTGTAAGCATACATTGCAACTCTGCAGCGGATAAAAGTGCCAACGGGACAGAAACGCTCTGTTACAGTAAATGCAAACTTGCCGAGGAGGTACAAAAGGAATTGGTTGCCGAAATTGGGCTGCGTGATAGGGGTATCAAGGTACGTAAAGACCTTGCGGTACTTAACTCTACAAAAATGCCGGCAATACTTGTGGAGCTTGCCTTTATAAGCAACGCCAAAGAAGAGGCAATTTTAAATAACAATGCGTTTATTAACAAAAGCACAAAGGCGATTGCGAAGGGCATTTGTAAATGCTATGGTGTACCATACATTGAACAGGAGGCAGAGATGATAACTGAAACTGTGATGAATATAGGTAATACTGCGAAAACGGTTAAGCGTATTCTGAAGGACGGTGAAAATTATGTGCGCCTGAGGGATTTGGATTCCGTTTTAAATATTGGATATGACAATACAACCAAGAGGGTAAGCGTATCACCAAAATAAGGAGTGGTATTATGAAAATAACGGATAAGGAGGATTTAAGAGAGCCATACAACAGCCTTACTTCGGTATTGGAGCTTGGAGAAATTTTTAAGCTTGCGGAAATGTGGCAGGGCAGGCAGATTTTGTTTAGCTCGCAGATTACAAAGACAGATACATATACTGACCTTGTAACAGCATTTGGCAGTGAAAAGGCTGACAGTATTGTAAATGCGTATAGAGGCGAGCTGATATACTTTCCAAAGCTCAAAAGTGCGGCGGTAAGGGATAAGATTTTACAGGAATTTACGGGCTATAATTATACGGAGCTATCCCGTAAATACGGATACTCGGAAAGGTATATACGGGAAATTGTAAAGTATCGTGCCAAGTCTATCAAAACAGTATCGGACGGGCAAATGAGCCTTTTCGATAAAAATTGAAATGTTCAAAATACTTTTAATATTGTAAGTGTTATTATAATCCTAGGGGATACCCCCTAGGATTATTTTTGGTGGAGGGATTGGAATGAAAGAAATTTTGACATCAGTTATGGATACTGTTATTACGGGAGCAATAAGCGTTATGGCGGCTTATATTGTTTACTATGTTAAGCAGGCAGTAAAGAAAATCAAGTCCGAAATTGCGATTAATGCCGATTACAGGAAAAAGGAGCTTTTCAATGTGGCAGCCGACCGAGTAAGCAATCTTGCTGAGCTGACGGTAGCTGCTATTGAGCAGACAACTGCAGGAGCATTAAGGCAGGCGGTTAAGTCCGGAAAAGCTGATAAGCAGCTGTTGCTTGACCTTGGCAGGGATGCGGTGCTGCAGATTAAGGAACAGCTTACTGACGAATATAAAGCTGTTATATCTGAGCAGTGCAATGACCTTGATGATTATATCGGCAATGTTGTGGAGGCTAAGGTATATGAGCTGAAGCAGAAACAGGGAGCGTGAGCCTATGGAAATTACGGTAAGTTGGATTTTTAATATAATAACTACACTTGCAATGTCTGTTATCGGCTGGAGCTTAAAGGAGCAGTACAAGCAGATAAAAAATGACAAGCAGGAAACAAGGGAGTATGTAAAGGAGAATATAAGTAAGCTTGATACACGAGTTGTTAAGCTTGAAGATAAGCTCCCAAAGGAATACGTCCTCAAAGAGGATTTTTACAGAGAGATTAATAAGCTTGATTTAAAGCTTGACAGCGTAAAGGATGATATTGCAGAGCTTAATAAAAACGTGACGGCTCTGCTTACAACAATACAGGGAGGTGTTGGAAAGTGAATTGCAGTATTGACAACAAAAAGGAACGTGGCTGGGTGCTGCGTGTACTTGACAGAGTATATCCAGATGGCTTGGACGTGGACACGCTTAAGAGGCAGCTTATAGATTTACGCTTTTTAACAAGCGAGGTTGACATAAGGGGCAATGTTGCTTATCTGATTGATAAGGGGCTTATTAAGGAAGAAACAGTCGGCAATTTTAACTTTAAGCGTGTGGTCGTAAGCCTTACGGCTATGGGTAAGGATTTGGTTGACGGTAACATTGAGCCTGTTGTGGGAGTTGATATTTAATGAGCAGACGAAAGCACAGTAAGATTGACCAACTGCCGCAGGAGATTGTTGCAGCTGTTAATGATGCCATAGTAAATAAGCGTAAAACCTATAAGGAGATTGAGCAGTGGCTCAGAGCTGACGGTTATGATGTAAGTAAAAGCTCCGTTGCCAGATATGGTCAGGCATTTTTAACCAAGCTTGAAAGAATTTCTACGGCAAGGGAGCAGGCTAAGGCTATTATTGAAACCTCAAGCGGCGTTAAGACGGAAATGGGAGAGGCAACAAGTACGGTTGCGTTTCAACTGCTTATGGATATGTTAATCAACACCGAGGCAGACAAGGTGGACAAGAATACGCTTAATGCAATAAAAACACTTGCAACCCTTGAACGCAGCTCTGTCAGCAGGGAAAAACTTAAACTTAGCTTTGATAAGGGTGTTACCGCTGCCACTGAAAGAATAAAAGAGCAGCTAAAAATTGAGCTTGAAGGGCATCCTGAATTAATTAAGCAGATGTGTGAAATTGCCGAAAAGGCAAAAGCTGAATTAAGGGCTTAAAAGCCTATATTTTAACTTTGGGGTAAATAACTCTAAAGCGGAAAATTTATAACGCAAAATAACGCAAAAATAACGCAAAATAACGCATAGTTTTAATGGACGCAGACGGCAAAAATCAAAATGCCCCACTGCGCCTTTTTTAAATCCGACAAAAATGTTACCTAAAACGAAAGGAGTGTATATTGTGGATTGGAAACAGCGGGCTTTTGAAATGTACTATGGTAAGCACATGGATATAGTTGATATAAGCAAGGCAGTAGGTATAAGCCGCCAGCACGTATCAAAGTATTTACAGGAGTTTACTCAATTCAGAGTCGAAAAAGAGTGGCGCAAAAAGCAGAACTGCATTAAACGCCATGAAAATAAAAAGCAGTGGGACAGGGAACGCAGAAAGCGGTTTACTGTACCTGCAGTAGACAGTGAGTCGGTACGCAGGGAGCATGAAGAAGCAGTGAGGGTGTTGAGCCATGACAAGTATTAGTCTTATAAGTGAACTGATTGGAGAGAGCAGCGGACGACTGGATGCGGCAAGGGTCAGCTTCTGGGAATACTGCAAGCTCATCAATCCGTCCTTTTAT
>CABUWB010000073.1 GCA_902495025.1 uncultured Eubacteriales bacterium | reverse complement strand
TATAATAATGCGGCCAAGCTGATGGGCAAACAGAAGAAATAAATTAATATAATTTATATAAGAAGAAACTGCGTATGCGGTTTCTTTTTTTGTGGAAATTGGTAAGTATACATTTATTTTATATGCGTACAAGTTTACATTTAATTTACAATTGTTAAAATTTCAAAATTTGGGCAAAATTTACAATATTACATTTAAAAAATCTAAAAAATAAGTAGTTGAATGTGCAAAATGACTAAATGACTTTCTTTTAATGGGCAAAACAACTAAAAACCTTTAACGAAATTTGGCGATTTAGTAATTTACAAATTGGTAAATGTGTAATATAGTATAGTCATTGTTGTTGGTTCGGGGAATAACAGCAATGGTTCCAAAAGAGAAATAAGTCAAAATCATTGGAGGAGGTTAAAAAACAATGAAAAAGCTCAGGAAACCAATCGCTTTAGCGCTTAGTCTTATGATGACTATGGCTACTACCGTTAGTACGGTAACATTTACAGCACCAGTTGCAGTAGCAGCGGCTACAACAGCAACATCAACTTCTACAAGTTGGAACATGGGCGACAGCAACTTTAAAAGTCTTGGTACAATCAGTTCAAACAAAACTGTTGACGGACTTACACTTTTGGCAACTTCATCAAAAACAATGCAGGTTAAAAGCGAAAGCGCAACAGTGAACGGTACAACTTATAAGTATGCGCTTGCTTTAGGCGGCAGCGGCTCAACAAGCTACAGAGCAGTTTCCGCTAACGTTTCAGGTACATCTACTATTAAGATAACAGCACGTTCAAGCGGTTCATCTACAAGAACACTTAATATTGCCGACTCAAAGGGTAATGTACTTGCTACAGTTTCTTGTGGTTCTAGTGCAGCGCTTGGCACAGCTACAATAAATTACAGCGGTAAGATTTATATCTACTCAGCAGGCAGCGGTATCAACATCTACAAGGTGCAGATTGACTCAAAGAGTGGTACTGTTGAGGCTACAACTGAGGCTACAACAAAGGCTACTACAACAACTACTACCGAAACAACTACAAAGGCTCAGTCTACAGCACAGTCAAAGAGCTGGAACATGGGCAACTCAAACTTTAAGGGTTTAGGTACAATTTCTTCAAATGCTACAGTTGACGGTCTTAAGCTCCTTGCAACTTCATCAAAGACTATGAACGTAAAGAGTGAGAGCGCAAAAGTTGATGGCACAAGCTACAGCTATGCACTTGCTTTAGAGGGCAGCGGCTCAACAAGCTACAGAGCAGTTGCACTTGATATAAGCGGTACAACAAATATTAAAGTTATAGCACGTTCAAGCGGTTCTTCAACAAGAACACTTAACGTAACCGACGCAAAGGGTAATGTTTTAGGTACAATTTCATGCGGTTCAACTGCTGCACTTGGTACAGTGGCAACTACCTACAGCGGTACTGTTTACATCTACTCAGCAGGCAGCGGTATTAACATCTATAAGGTACAGATTGATACCACAGGTTCTCTTCCAGGCGGCTCATCATCTGTAACAACAACTAAGGCTGAGGCTACAACAGAGGCAACCACAAAGGCTGCTACAACTACAACTAAGAAGGAAACAACTACAGAAACAACTACAAAGGCTCCTACATCTTCAGGCAGCGTTAAGCTTACAACACCTCCATCAACTGTTGTAAAGACTATTACAAGCAATAGTGAATCTGACCTTGTAGCTGCTATCAAAACAGTAAACAGCAGTGGTGGTACAATTTATATCAATACACCTGAAATTACAATTAAGAGTGCATTAAAGCTTTCAGGTTCTAAGGCAGGTGCTATTGTAGGTGTTAAGCAGTCAAACGGCACATATCCACGCCTTAACTTCAAGGCTGCAAGAGATTCAGGTTCTACCTCAAGAGGTATTACAGTAAGCGGAAGCAACCAGCTTATCCAGAATGTTATTGTTGAAAATGCAGGTGATAACGGTATCTGGGTATCAGGTGCAAAGAACACTATCGAGCATGTTATCGCTCGTTACAACAACGACTCAGGTATTCAGTTATCTGACAATGCAAACGGCAACACATTAAGATACTGCTACTCATACAGAAACTGTGATGTAAACACATACGGCGCTAACGCTGACGGTTTTGCTCCAAAGCTTGGTGCATCTAACACTGTATTTGAATACTGCTTCGCATGGGATAACTCCGATGACGGTTGGGATTCTTACGATAAGTCAGGCGACAAGTCAGCTACAGTGACATATAAGCATTCAGCTTGCTGGAACAACGGTAACCCTGATGTATTTACAGGTAAGTATGACTTTGATAACGGCAAGGCTCTTGATACAAATATGTGGACAGTACAGCAGATTATGTCTGCAGATTCAAGCTTTAAGTCAAACTACGCTAACGGTAAGTTTGATGTATCAAAGGGTAAGATTGCAGGTAAGTCAGTTTCTTCATGGCTTTCAACTGCATCTGGCGAGATGAACGGCAACGGCTTTAAGTTTGGCTCAAAGACAACAGAAAAGAGCACAAGCGTTATAAGAACTGCTGACTATTGCGTAGCATTTGACCATAAGTCAAAGGGCTTTGATAACAACAACAGTGAGGGTTGTACAGGTTATATCACAAACTGTGTATCCTTCAAGAACAATATCAACTATCAGCTTCCATACGTATTTGCTAAGTGGAGCAACAACTATAGCTGGAGCGCTAAGAAGAGCGACCAGTCAAAGCAGAGCCAGACTCTTAAAACTCCTAGCAATACAAGCTCAGCAACAAAGAGCTTCTACTCTGTAAGAGACCAGATTGTTACTTATGTAAATGCAAATATGATGCCTGACGGTATCAACTTTGACAGTGCTATCAACTCATTAGGCTGATAAAGACTTTCTTCTTATTTATTATAATGTAAAATTAGAGGGCGGTGCGTTTTGCATCGCCTTTTAATTTTAATCGTCTTTATTTTCTTTACCATTGAACATTTATGGTGAAAATGTGGTATAATTGTTTAAGCTGATAAACGAAAGGTGTGCCTGATTATGGAAGATAAAAAAGAAATAAAAGTGTTAGCGGATAAATTTAAGGATTGCCGCAGTGTTATGCTTGCCCTTGGTGATGAAAACAGACAGCACATGATTATTGAAATGATGCAGATGGAGCAATGCGGAGGCGTGCGTGTTGGTGAAATAGCAAAAAGAACCAATCTTTCCAGACCTGCTGTGTCACACCATATAAAAATACTTAAAGAGGCAGGCATTTTAAAAATGCGCAGAGAGGGGACAAAAAATTATTATTATTTTGACTCAGGTGCAAAATCTATTAATCAGCTTATACAAATGCTTAATTATGCTAAAGACATAATGGGATGTCTGCCGCACATAAATAATGATTAAGGAGAAATGGAGGAAATAAAAATGGATTTAATGCAGGCAATTAATGCACGTCACAGTGTAAGAAAATATCTGGACAAGCCTTTGGAATGAGGTATTATAGCGGATCTTGAAAAAGAAATTGAGCTGTGCAATTGTGAGAGCGGACTGCACATTCAGCTTGTAACAAATGAGCCTAAGGCTTTCAGTGGATTTATGGCACACTACGGTAAATTTGATGGTGTGAGTAATTACATTGCACTTATAGGCAAAAAGGCAAAGGATTTTGAGGAAAAATGCGGCTATTATGGTGAGCGCCTTGTGCTAAAGGCACAGCAGCTGGGTCTTAATACATGCTGGGTTGCCATGACATACAGTAAAATAAAGGGTGCATATACCGTTGATAAGGGTGAAAAGCTGTGTGTGGTTATTGCACTTGGTTATGGAAAGACGCAGGGAACTGCGCATAAATCAAAGACAATAGAGCAGACAGCAAGGGCAGAGGAAAATATGCCCGAATGGTTTAAAAATGGGGTTGAGGCTGCACTGCTTGCGCCAACTGCCATGAATCAGCAGAAATTTATGTTGGAATTAAAGGAGAATAAGGTTATGGCTAAAGCAGGCAGCGGCTTTTACACCGAGCTTGACCTTGGCATTGTTAAATACCATTTTGAGATTGGAGCAGGAAAAGACAATTTTGAATGGGCATAATGGATTTTTGGTATTTAAAAATGGCGGCTTGTGAAATTTTGTTAATTTTACCTATGACATCGGGCTTTAAAAAGTGCTATAATTAACTTAATCAACGTGTAGTTTATTTCGGAACGTAAGTCCTGTTGTGAGCTGCACGTTTTTTTAACGGTGAAAGGGTGATTTTTGTGAAGCTTAACATAGGTGACAGTGTAATTTATGGTGCAAATGGTGTGTGCGAAATTGTGGAAATAACAACCTGCAAGCTCTCGGACAGGGAAAGGGAGTACTATATTTTAGAGCCGCTTTTTGACAGAAATATGAAGATTTATGTGCCTACCGATAATGATAAAATGAAATCGGTGCGCTTTGCACTTACAAGAGAGCAGGCTGCACAGCTTATTGATGATATGCCAAACAGACCTATAATGTGGATAAATAACGAGCATTTGCGCAGGGAAAAATATCGGGAGGTTATAAACAGGGCTGATTTGAACGAGCTTGTAAGCCTTATCAAAACTCTCTACCTTAAAAAGCTTTCAAGAGAGGAAAGCGGTAAAAAGCTGTTTGTATCCGATGAAATGTTTTTGAAAAGTGCTGAAAGGCTGCTCTATGATGAGCTTGCCGCTGCACTTGGCATAGAGAGGGATAAGGTTGCGGATTATATTACGGAGAAAATTGAGGGAACGGAAAAAGTTAAGGAATAATTTTTGGCGGCGAGGCAGTGCTTTGCCGCTTTTTTGTTGAGAAAAAAGTGCTGTTGTGATATAATATTAAAAAATGCAAAGGAGGAGATTGTTATGGATTTTTATGATGAATTTGGCTGGGCAGATGAATATCTGGCAGAGGGAGAGAGAATTTTATGGCGTGGTGTGCCTGAGGAGGGGCATTTACTGACATCAGCGGATATATTTCTTATACCGTTCAGCCTTATGTGGGGCGGCTTTGCGATTTATTGGGAGCTGACGACTTTTGTTTCCAATGCACCGCTGCTATTTAAGCTGTGGGGTATTCCCTTTGTGCTTATTGGACTTTATTTGATTTTTGGCAGGTTTATTGCGCTTAAAAATATAAGGCGGTCAACAAGCTATATAATTACCGACAGGCGTGTTTTAAGAAAGATTAAAAATAAGGTGGATTTTATTGATTATCGCACCTGCTCAAATATACAAACCGATGTTTTTGACGGCGGCAGAGGTAGAATAACTTTTGGTGAAAGACCTCTGGGCTATGGAATACAGGGAGCAAATGTATTTGGCTTTAGTGGTGGACAGATTTTTGCGCTTGAAAATATAGCGGATGTTAATAAGGTTTATAATCTAATTGCGGCACAAAGGGGAAAATAAATAAAATAATCCTTGCCAAAACCATAAAAATATGTTATAAATACAAGCAAGGGAATGATGTTCTCCCGTGGGTTAAGCCCTAAACCGCATTTTATGCTGATGACTTCTGTATACTTTTTTTGTTATGCAGAAATTATCAGCTTTTTTAATTTCTGCGGAATGGAGGAAATTTTATGTTGACAAGTATTGCGTTGATTTTTATTGTGGGTCTTTTGCTTAGCAAGGTATTTCAAAAGATGAAGCTGCCCGGGCTTTTGGGAATGATAATTACGGGTATAATATTAAGTCCGCATGCACTTAATCTTATTGACAAATCAATACTGGATATTTCAGCGGATTTAAGGCAGATTGCGCTTGTTATTATTCTTACAAGGGCAGGGCTGTCGCTTGATATAAACAGCTTAAAAAGGGTAGGCAGACCTGCGGTGCTTATGTGTTTTCTGCCTGCGTGTGCCGAAATTGCAGGTACGGTGCTGCTTGCGCCAAGGCTGCTTGGTGTATCTGTACTTGATGCGGCGGTTATTGGCAGCGTAATTGCGGCGGTATCGCCTGCGGTTATAGTACCCAGAATGATTAAGCTGATTGACGAGGGCTGGGGCAAGGCTCACAGCATACCACAGCTTATACTTGCAGGTGCGTCGGTTGATGATGTATTTGTAATAGTTGTGTTTACGGCGTTTACCTCGCTTGCGCAGACAGGTACAATATCCCCTGTCAGCTTTCTGCGCATACCTGTTTCAATTATAACCGGCATAGCGGCAGGTGTGGCAATTGGCTTTTTGCTTGTGGCGTTTTTTAAGCGCTTTCACATGAGGGATACGGTAAAGGTGCTTGCTATATTAAGTATATCCTTTTTAATGCTTGGGGTTCAGACAAGGCTTGAAAATATTGTTCCTTTCTCTGCCCTGCTTTCAATAATGAGTATGGGTATAGTGATAAAAATGAGGTATGAGGTGCTTGCACAAAGGCTGTCCGCAAAGTATAACAAGCTGTGGGTGGGTGCTGAAATTATGCTGTTTGTGCTTGTTGGTGCAACGGTTGACCTTAAATATGCAATGGCTCTGGGTGCGGCTGCAATTGTGCTTGTTGTGTGTGCGCTTGCTTTCAGAATGGCAGGCGTGTTCTGCTGTTTGTTAAAAACGGAGCTTGATAAAAAGGAAAGGCTGTTCTGTATGCTTGCATATACACCAAAGGCGACGGTGCAGGCTGCGCTTGGTGCCGTACCGCTGGCAATGGGTCTTTCATGCGGACAGGCTGTGCTTACCGTTGCGGTGCTGTCAATATTGATAACTGCGCCGTTTGGGGCGATATGTGTGGATAAAAGTTATAATAAACTGCTGAAAAAATAAATGGAAAAAGTGTGGGTATATCTGCCTGCACTTTTTTATTTTGGTGTGTAAATTAATTTTAATGGATATTTTCAACAATACATCAGATGTATTTAATGCTTTTTGAGGTTGTTTTTTGTATGTTATGCCGAAAAAAATCTTATATATTGACGAATATCAAGCAATATGTTATATTGTAATTACAAAAGACGTATGATGTATATGAAAATCAGCAAGGAGGAATTGATATGTTGAAAAGTCAGGAAGTGCGAAAACTCGCACCTGAAATGGACCCATTGAGAATGGGTATGGGCTGGAAGGTTGACGACCTTGAAAAGCCACAGATTATGGTTGAAAGTACCTTTGGCGACAGCCACCCGGGCAGTGCTCACCTTTTAAGACTTGTTGAGCAGGCTGTAAAGGGTGTAAACGAAACAGGCGGCAAGGCGGCACGCTACTTTGCAACCGATATATGCGACGGTATGGCGCAGGGACACGACGGTATTAATTATTCCCTTGCGTCAAGGGACACAATAGCAAACCTTATTGAGATACACGCAAATGCAACCACTTTTGACTCGGGCGTTTTTGTTGCAAGCTGTGATAAGGCAGTGCCTGCACACCTTATGGCAATAGGCAGATTAAAAATACCTGCAATTATCATTACAGGCGGTGTAATGGAGGCAGGTCCCGACTTGCTGACGCTTGAACAGATTGGTGCATACAGTGCCATGTGCCAGAGGGGCGAAATTACCGATGAGCAGCTTACCTATTACAAGCACCATGCGTGTCCGTCCTGCGGTGCCTGCTCCTTTATGGGTACGGCGTCAACAATGCAGGTAATGGCTGAGGCACTGGGACTTATGCTCCCTGGCAGCGCTCTTATGCCTGCCACAAGCGAGGACTTGAAAAAATTTGCATATCGGGCAGGTGTTCAGGCGGTTAAGCTTGCTGAAATGGGGCTTACCGCAAAGGACATTGTAACACCGCAGTCCTTTGAAAATGCAATTAAGGTACACGCAGCTATTTCAGGCTCTACAAACTCGCTGCTCCATCTGCCTGCGGCTGCGCATGAGTTTGGCTATGAAATTGACAGCGACACCTTTGACAGAATACACGCAGATGCAAGCTATCTGCTTGATATAAGACCTGCGGGAAGATGGCCAGCCGAATACTTCTACTATGCAGGCGGTGTTCCACGCATAATGGAGGAAATTAAGGACAGGCTTAACCTTGATGTTATGACCGTTACAGGCAAAACGCTTGGTGAAAACTTAGAGGATTTAAAGAAAAACGGCTATTATGAGCGCTGTGATGAGCTGCTTGCAAAAACAGGCTTAAAACGTGAGGATATAATAAGAAGAATTGATAATCCAATCGGCAAAAACGGCACAATAGCTATTCTGAGAGGTAACCTTGCTCCCGGCGGCTCGGTTGTAAAGCATTCCGCAGTGCCAAAGGAAATGCACTATGCAGTGCTTAAAGCAAAGCCATTCGATTGTGAGGAGGACGCTATTGCGGCAGTTATCAGCAGAAAAATCCGCCCCGGTGATGCGGTTATTATCCGCTATGAGGGTCCAAAGGGCAGCGGAAT
>CABUWB010000072.1 GCA_902495025.1 uncultured Eubacteriales bacterium | reverse complement strand
TGGTAGTTTCTTCCGCTGCCAAACTGAACAAAATGCGAGCATTTTGTTCACTGCCGACAGGCAGATAAACTCTAATTTATATCAACAAAAAACAGGGCTATTGCAAAATTAATGCGATAGCCCTTGTTTATAATATTATTCTTTTTCAAGTAATTCAACGTAGAAATTCTTAATATCCGTTCTGCCTGATTTAGCAAAGCTGATGGCATCTCTTGGGTGCTGGTTAAGGCTGCCGGTAAGCATATAAGGTATATCATAGCCCCAGGTTGTGCCGCTTGCTCTGAGCGGATTAACATAATTTTCAATAAAGTTGAGCAGGTGGATAACCTTGTATTTAGGGTTTTTAAGAAATCTTAAAAGCAGCTCGGAAGGACAGTTGCCTGCGCCTCTGCCAAGACCGCTTGCGGACGCATCAAGAATACTTACGCCAAGGCGCAGTGTTTCAATAGTGTTTGCAAAAGCAAGCTGCTGGTTGTTGTGGGCGTGAATACCAATCTGCTTATTGTATTAATCGCCCATTTCAAGATACTTGGACGCAATTTTTCTAATCTGCTCGGGTACAAGTGCACCGTAGCTGTCAACAATACAAACTCTGTCAACGCTGCTGTGGCCGATGATTTCAAGTGCGTCTGAAATATCGTTGTCGCCTGCGTTTGATATAGCCATAATGTTGATAGAGGTTTCATAGCCCTTGTTTTTGCAGTACTCTGCCATTTCAATAGCGGCAGGTACGGTGTTTATATAGGTTGCAACCCTTATCATATCAATAACGCTGTCAGCCTTGTCAATAATATCTCTCTTGTACTCAGTACGGCCTACGTCAGCCATAACGGATATTTTTAAGTCAGTATCGTTGTCGCCTACGATAGAACGTATGCTGTCTTCATCACAGAATTTCCACTTGCCAAACTTGCTCTCGTCAAATAAATCCTTTGATGCCTTATAGCCTATTTCCATATAGTCAACGCCTGCAGCAACGTTTGCCTCGTACAGCTTTTTTACAAATTCATCGGTAAAGAAAAAGTCATTTACAAGTCCGCCATCTCTTATAGTACAGTCAAGAACCTTTACGTCGGGTCTGTATGATACAATATTACCTCTCTGTTCCATGTTAAATCTCCTCTTAAATAATAATTTCTATTAACAGTATAAAACATTTTGTCATAATTTTCAACAAAAATATAAAAAAGACTGCCGCAGAAATGATTTCTCTGCGGCAGTGTAATATTGTTATTATTTTAATTTATCCTCAATTCTCTGTGCAAGGTAGTCAAACTGCTGTGCAATTTCGTCCTTAACCTTACCGTTATTTTCAGCAATTGAGCCTACGGTCGGGTCGGTTGGCAGCTCGCAGAGCAGCTCAACGCCTGTTTCGGCAGCGAGCTTGACATTATCTCCGTTAAAGAGCTTAATCTTTTCGCCGCAGTGAGGGCAGAGCATATAGCTCATATTTTCAATTATGCCAAGCACGTTTACATTCATCATTTTAGCCATATTAATTGACTTTGTAACAATCATACCGACCATATCCTGTGGCAGGCTGACGGTAATAACGCCGCTTAACGGTATGGACTGCATAACTGTAAGGGTAACGTCGCCTGTGCCGGGAGGCATATCAATTACAAGGTAATCAAGCTCGCCCCAGTTGGTTTCACCCCAGAACTGCTGTATGCAGCTTGATAAGAGTGAGCCGCGCCAGATAACGGGCTGGTTTTCGTCCTCAAGCATCATATTAAGGCTTAATACCTTAATACCTTCCTCGCTTTCAACAGGTACAATCATTTTATTTTCGGCGTATGCCCTTTTGCCTGTAAGACCCATAAGCCTTGCAGCCGAAGGGCCTGTAACATCGGCGTCCATAAGACCTACCTTATAGCCCTTTTTGTTAAGTGCCCTTGCAAGCAGTGCAGATACGGTGGACTTGCCTACGCCGCCCTTTCCGCTCATTACGCCTATTACATATTTAATTTTGTTTGCGGGATTATTTACAATACCGCAGCTTCCGCTGTCATTGCCACACTTGCCATGTGATGGACAGCTTGAACAGTCTGACATTTTTTTCACCTCATATTAAATTTTGTTTATTATATCCCTTATCATTTCGCAGCGGTTAAACGGTGCAATAAGATAAAGTCCGTCAACATAATCCTTAACCTTGGAGATAATATCACAGGCAATTTCCTCACCGACAGCCTGTGCCTCCTCCCTTGACATATCAGGGCTGAATTTTTTAACAAGCTCATCGGGTATGGTTACACCTGCAAGCTCGTTATTTAAAAACTGCACGTTTTTATAGCTTACAGGCGGCATAATGCCTGCAAGCACCTTATAGCTGCGCTCCTTTGGCAGCGACTTTATAAAGTCGATTGAGGCATCGTCAAAAACAGGCTGGGTAAGGAAAAATTCAGCGCCGTTTTCAGCCTTTTTCAGCAGCCTTTTAAGCTCGGCATTTTTATTGTTTACATTAAAGTTTACCGCTCCGCCTATAAATATTTTACCCTCTTCAAACACGTTTTCATTCATCTGTGAAATCATATCTATAAGCGAGTAGGAGTTCATATTAAATACGCTCTTTATGTCTGCCTTGTATTCACCCGGGACAGGGTCGCCTGTAACAACAAGGGTGTTGCGTATTCCCTCCATATATGCACCTAAAAGCACCGAGCGCAGCGCTACGGCATTTTTATCACGACAGCATATATGCGGCAGTACGTCAATGCCTGCCTCTTTTTTAATTTTAACCGAGGTTATGACAGAGTCAACCCTTGACTTGCCCATTGGTGAGTCGGCAATGGTAATGATGTCAACACCTGCCTGTTTAAGCAGCCTTGCACCGTTTATCAGCTTGGTGCAGTCGGGCTTGAATGGTGGGTCAAGCTCAACGGCGATAACAAATTCACCGTTTTTAAGCTTTTTGGCAAAGGAGCTTTCAATAACGGTTTTATCCGTATCAGTAGTTTTTATATCCGCTGTGCGCTTTACGGGCGCTTTGAGCGTATCAAGCCTTTCCTTTAAAAGGGAAATGTGCTTAGGCGTTGTGCCGCAGCAGCCGCCGACAGCCTTAATACTGCCGTTTCTGTGTACATATTCAGACACGATGTCAGCAAAGTATTCGGGGTTTAAAACGTAGCAAACCCTGCCGTTTATATTTTCGGGATAGCCTGCGTTTGGCAGTGCAAAAACAGGCTTGCTGTATTCGCCCAGCTTTGTTAAAATGCTCTGCATGTGCATAGGACCTACGCCGCAGTTAAAGCCCATTGAGTCAATGTATGGGCTTTTATCCGCAAGGTCAAGCAGCCTGCCGCTGTAATACGAATGCTTGGTGTAGCCGGTATCCGTAAGTGCATAGGATACATGCACCCAGCTTTCGGGGCAGCGCTGCTTTATATATTCGGCAAGTGCCGTTGGTGTTTCCGGCTCGGTAAAGGTTTCAAGCACAAAGGTCTTTGCACCGAGTGAGAGCCATATATCAGCTATGGCGCAGTATTCCGACATATCCTCTGCGCCCGCAACAGGGCCTATGTCGGCTGCAACAACCGCATTTTTTGTGCCGACTGCGTCCTTTGCAATATCGTATGCGGCTGTAATTATCTCCTTAATGCGTGGCATATCGCAGCTCAGGGCAACGGTGTTTGCACCGAAGGTGTTTGCCCTTATGAGCTGTGCACCTGCATCAAGGTATTGCCTGTGTATATCTTCAATTAAAGAGGGCTGCTCTAGGTTTGCAAGCTCTGCCCTCGTGCAGATGCCGCCCTGCTCCTTATAGTAGGTGCCCATTGCACCGTCAGTGAGCAGAATTCCGTCTGCTATCAGATTTTTTAAATCAATCATTTTATCCTCGCTTATGACATAGGTACTGTTACCTCAATTACACCCTTTGAAACGGAGGCAAGTGTGCCCGGGTTAAACATATAGGTAACGCCCTCTGCCGAAATATATTTTGTTGCCTTTGTAAGGTCAAAGCGCTCATATACATTTGTGTAGAAATTGAGCCTGTCTTTTTCAATAAGAGCCTTGAATGCGGCACGTGCGGTGGAGTCTGTCTTTGCAGTGTCGTTTATAAGGCTGTCAACATCTATAATCTGACCCGAAGAAAGGTCGCAGGTGTAGGCGGTATAGGTGGTTGCCTCTGTGCCGTCACCCTTAAAAATGTAGGTGCTTACAACAACGCTTGCAATTTTATTGTTGTTGTATTTAACCTCGCATTTGTTTGTCCAAAGCCATGGCTCAAAGCGGTCAGTCTTTTTGTCCTTGGTAGCCTCAAACTCTTTGTATGCAGCAAGCGCCGCTGTGGAGTTTTCTTCCTTATAGTCTGCCATAGCCTTTTCCTGTGCCTGCGCAATTACGCTGTTAAGGGTTTTCAGGTTTTCCCTGCCGCCGCCTGTAAACTGTGGATAGGTGGTGTTAAGCCTCATAACAATACCATGCTCCTGTGCATAAAGTGTGTCAGAGGCGGTAACGCTTTCTGAAGTAACGGCTGTTGCCTCGGGCAGAGTGGTGTATTCCTCTCTATCTGGCAGGGTAAGTGTGTAGGTTTCAACTGTGTTTGAAAGCACACCCTTATTAATTATATAAACCATTTCGCCGCCGTCAACATAAAAGCTGTTGTCGTCAAGTTTTAGAGAGTTAATTGACTTCTGGCTGTAGCCCTCCTGTGTAAAGGCGTCCTTAACCATATCCGCAGCGTTTTCTATAAGCTCATCTGCGGTGATAACATTGCCTGTAACCGAGTTTAAGGTAAGACCCGAGTAATTAACCTTGTTTTCAATATCCGAGTTGATTGTTTCGGTAATTAAGAGGGATATAATACCGTCCTCCGCTTTTTTGACCTCGTAGGTTAAGGTATAGCTGTAATCTGAAAAGCTGTCCCTTGTGCCCTCTCTTATTGCCTGCTGATAAAGGCTGTAAAGCCTTTTCTGGTTAGACTGCTTGTAGGCATTTGCCCTGCCCTGTGCCTCGTTTGCAATATAGGTGTTTATTTTGCTTATTGCCCTGCCGCTGCCCCTGAATACAGGGTAGGTGGTGCTTACTGGCATAATATCCTTGCTGCCAGACTGTATTGCATTTGCATAGCTTTTTTGACCGTACATCAGCTCTTTTTTGCTGAGTGTTTCGGCAGTTTCAGCAGAGGTGGTAATGTTAATAGTCTTTGTTTGCGCATTCCAGTCAACCTGTGCACCAAGTCCCTCGGAGATAGCTCTGAGCGGTACATAGGTTTTTGTATCTATAATTTTTGCGGGTACATCAAGCTTAACACTGCCGCTGTCCGTTGTCATAACATCAGAGCCAATGGCAAGGCTTACGCTTCTGTCGTCTAAGGTACAGGTTACGGTTTTGGTTTCGGCGTCCCAATCCACATTTGCACCCATTTCTTCAAGCACATCTCTGAATGGCACAAGTGTTGTGCCATTTTCCACAACAGGACCATAAAGCATTTCAAGCGCAGGGCCGTTGTTTATGGTTATCGGAAAATCAGCAGGCTCATACGCATAAGCGCTGACACTTAATGATGAAATAAGCATAAGAGCCGCAAGTGATAACGACAGTTTTTTCTTCATATATGTATACCCCATTTCTTTAAAATTTTTATATATATATGATTATACAACAAAAGCGGTGTTATGTAAATTAAATTTGTTTGAAGAAATACAGAGGTAGTTTTGTGGTGGAAAAAGTCGTATTTTGTGTTATTTTTATAAAACATTTAAGAAAAATAAATTTGAATTGTGCGAAAATATCAGAAAAATTAAGGTTGTTGGCACCTTGCACAATTTTTTGTTAAAAATAAATTAATGTTTGGTAACACTGTTTTTAAACCCTTTGCTATAATAAGGACTGTGAAAAACCCCTAAATATTTTCACACTACAGTTTATACATCCCTCAAATATGTAAAATAAACTGTAAAACCCCATAAAAAATACCTTCTCTTTAGAAAAAGCACCCGTTCGTTGGGTGCTTTTTCGCGTTTAATATTGAAAATATGCTGTTTTTGTGCTAGTATATAGTAAATAAATGTACGGAGGTATTAAAATGAATGTACTTGTTTGCGGCGGTGCAGGTTATATAGGCAGCCACACAGTTTATGAGCTTATAGAGCAGGGACACAGCGTGGTTGTTTTTGACAGCCTTGTAAAGGGACATAAGGCGGCAGTCCATAAGGACGCAAAGCTTTACATAGGTGATTTAAGGGACAGGGATGCAATTGACAGAGTCTTTGCGGAAAATAAGATTGATGCGGTTATTGACTTTGCGGCATTCTCGCTTGTGGGTGAAAGCTGCTCACAGCCGCTTGAATATTTTGACAACAATGTATATGGCACACTCAGACTGTTGGAGGCAATGAACAGAGCAGGCGTTAAAAAGATAGTATTTTCCTCGACGGCAGCAACTTATGGCGAGCCAAAGAGCATACCTATACTTGAAAGTGATGCGACCGAGCCTATAAACCCTTACGGTGAAACCAAGCTGACGGTTGAAAAAATGCTTAAATGGTCTGACAAGGCTTACGGCATTAAATATGTTGCTTTGAGATACTTTAATGCGGCAGGTGCGCATATAAGCGGTGAAATCGGTGAGGACCATTCGCCAGAGAGCCACCTTATACCTATTATATTGCAGGCGGCTGCGGGAGTGAGGGACCATATCTCCATTTTCGGCAATGACTATCCAACGCCCGATGGTACCTGTGTGAGGGACTATATACACGTAACTGACCTTGCTGATGCACATATCAAGGCACTTGAAAAGCTGGAAAGGGACAATACCTCCGCTACCTATAACCTTGGCAACGGAACGGGCTTTTCCGTTAAGGAGGTTATTGAAACAGCAAAGGCTGTCAGCGGCAGACCTATTAAGGTGCTTGAGGAGGACAGGCGTGCAGGCGACCCTCCTACGCTGATTGCGTCAAGCAAAAGGGCAATAGAGGAGCTTGGCTGGAAGCCACGCTTTAACACCCTGCCAATGATAATTGAAACTGCGTGGAAGTGGCACAGCACACATCCAAACGGCTATGATGATAAAAAATAAAAAAATACTTGACAAAGTGTTGTATCGTGTGTATAATATTATTCGTGCCGTAGACAGCAGGTGCCTTTAGGCGTAACGTGAATACCTGCCGAGGATACAATATTATTTGTATTTTTCACTCTGTCTATGCGACAGAGTTTTTTTATACCTTGTGTATAGATATACGGCGTATCATTTTTACAGGAGGTGTTAGTTTTGGCTAAGATTGAACAGAAGCAGGTCATTGTAAACGAAATTAAGGAAAAGCTTGAAAAGGCTACTTCCGCAGTGCTTGTTGATGCAAGAGGTCTTACTGTTGACCAGGATACTGCTCTTCGTAAGCAGCTCAGAGATGCAGGCGTTGACTATAAGGTTTACAAGAATACTATGATGAACTTTGCTGTTCAGGGTACACAGTTCGAGGGTCTTAAGGACTATTTCGAAGGTCCAAGTGCTATTGCTATCTGCTATGAGGACCCAACTGTTGCTGCTGGTATTATGAGCAAGTTCATGAAGAACGCTAAGAACCTTGAATTCAAGGCTGGCGTTATTGACGGCGTTTGTTATGACGCTAAGGGTATGGTTGCTGTTGCTGAGATTCCTTCAAAAGAGGTTCTCCTCTCCAAGTTACTTGGAAGCTTCCAGTCACCTATGGCAACCTTTGCACGTGTTATTAAGGCTATTGCTGATAAGGACACAGAAGCTGCAGAGGCTTAATTGCTTAAATCTGAAAAAAATCTTTATCTAAATTTATTAAACGGAGGAAATTAAAAATGGCTAAGTTATCTATTGAAGAAATTATCGCAGCTGTTAAAGAGCTTACTGTTTTAGAGCTTAACGACCTTGTAAAGGCTGCTGAGGAAGAGTTTGGTGTTTCTGCTGCTGCAGGTGTTGTAGTTGCTGCAGGTGCTGCAGGTGCTGCTGACGCTGGCGAGGAGAAGACAGAGTTCAACGTTGAGCTTACTGAGGTTGGCGCTGAGAAGATTAAGGTTATCAAGGTTGTTCGTGAAATCACAGGTCTTGGTCTTAAGGAAGCTAAGGAAATCGTTGACGGTGCTCCTAAGGTTCTTAAGGAAGGCGTTTCTAAGGACGATGCTGAGAACTGCAAGGCTAAGCTCGAAGAGGTTGGCGCTAAGGTTACTCTTAAGTAATTTAATTTTAGTCAAAACTAAAGGAGTGTGGGAAACCGCACTCCTTTTTTGCGTGTAAATTTAATTGAAAGCTGTGAATGCAAATGAGGGTAAAATTATTTTTTAGGGAGTAAATGAATATAAATTAATGTTTAGCGCGGTGTAAATTAACACCTCAACATTCAAATCAATAACGTATGGATTTACCGTAGGGGCGGCAACC
>CABUWB010000071.1 GCA_902495025.1 uncultured Eubacteriales bacterium | reverse complement strand
CCGCTTTAGCTGACTGATGAGGTGTAGCTGCGACAGCAGCGTTATCCCCCTAAACTCTAATTTATAATTCAATAATACACCTCATCAAGCATTAAACCTCCTGACGGCAGTGTGGCACCTGCATTTTTTCTGTCAAGGCTTTCCAAAATGGCGGGTATGCTGTCGGGGCTTATTTTGCCTGTGCCTACATCAAGCAGAGTACCTGCAAGTATTCTTACCATATTATAGAGAAAGCCGCTGCCTGTAAATGTCAGCTCCAGTACATCATTTTCGTATTTTACATCTATTGAATAAATTTCCCTTACGGTGGATTTTTTCATCCTTTTATTTGAGCAGAAAGACTTAAAATCGTGGCTGCCAACAAGAAAGCCTGCGGCTTTCTTTATGCTGTCAACATCTGCCCTGCATGGGTGCAAATACATGATATGGCGGTTAAAAACATCAGCCTTTTCACCTGTGCATATACGGTAGGTATAGGACTTGCCCTTTGCGTTAAGCCTTGCGTGAAAGCGTGGCGGTGCATTTTCGATGCTTAAAATGCGTATATCCCTGTTAAGGGCGGCGTTAAGCTCCGCTTTCAGTTTGCTGCAGTCAAGTGCGTTTTCAAGGCTGAAGCTGGCGCACTGTGCCATAGCGTGTACGCCTGCATCCGTTCTGCCGCTGCCGTTTACCTCGACGTTTTCGCCGCTTATTTGGTTAAGCAGCCCTTCAAGTATGCCCTGAATGGTGTTGTCGGTATTGCCCTGCTTTTGCCAGCCGTCATAGCGTGTGCCCTCATATTGTAAAATCATTTTATAATTCTGCATATTTTACCTCACGAAAAAAGGGTGCAGATTTTCACCTGCACCCTTAAATTCTGTAATAATTAACCTACGATGTAGTCAGCAAGCGCCTTCTTAACAGCGTCAACCTCGCTGTCATCATGAATATCAAGTGTAAGCGCATTGGAAATATCCAGGCTGAAGATACCCATAATAGACTTAGCGTCAATTACATATCTGCCAGATGCTAAATCAAAGTCGCCGTCAAAGGTGTTTATTACATTTACAAAATTCTTTACCTTGTCGATTGAATCTAAAGAAACCTTAATTGATGTCATAAATATTCCTCCATTTCAGTAACCACTGATTAATTAATCTTTTACAGTTTTGGCTAAAATTTCCCATACCTTCCTCAAATTCCCTTGACGCAGCTCAAAGGCTGCGCCTGCGGTCATTTTCGTTGGTCTGAAAAATTTTATCTCAAATCTGTTTTAGTGAACTAATCAGTGTTTACTCTAAACTATAATCTTAACTTTCACCTATATATTAACCCTCAAAACTGATTTTGTCAACCGCATATTTGCCATAAACAGGTATTTTTATATTAAATTTTTGTTACAGTGTAAAATGCGGGTAAAGTGCAGGAGGGTTATTTTCAAATATAAAGTTGACATTGATTTGTAAATAACGTATAATAAAATATGTATGCTTGGCAGTATACAAAAGACTATAAGGGGTAAAGATTAATGAGAAGTATGACAGGCTACGGCAGGGGCGAGGCTCTGCTGTATGACAGAAGATTTATTGTAGAAATTAAATCGGTAAATCACAGATATAATGATATAACAATTAAAATGCCAAGAGCCATGCTTATGTATGAGGACAGGGTAAAAAAGCTGCTTGCATCAGATATATTCAGAGGCAAGACCGATGTATACATCAATTTTGAGAGCTACTCAAAGGACGATGTTTCGGTTAAGGTGAACGAGGCTCTTGCAGAGGGCTACATTGAGGCTCTTAACACAATAAAGGATAAATACAGTATTGATGATAAGATAAGTTTAAGCCTTGTTGCACGTTTCCCCGACCTTGTAACGGTTGAAAAGAATACCGCAGCCGAGGAGGAGGCAGACCATATATGGGAGTGCCTTGAAACAGCGGCAAAGCAGGCGCTTGAAAACTTTGTTGCAATGCGTGAAACGGAGGGTGAGGCGCTCAAAGCCAATATCCTTGATAAGCTTGACGGCATTGAGGCAGCAATTAAGAGGGTTGAAAAAAGAGCGCCCCTTGTTGCGGCTGATTACAGGGAACGTCTGCTTGAAAGGCTTTCCGAAATAAAGGAGCTTAACCTTGACGAGTCAAGAATAATTACCGAGGTTGCACTCTTTGCGGACAAGGCGTGCATTGATGAGGAAATTACAAGAATGTTCAGCCATATTTCACAGATGCGCTCCATACTTTCAGAAAGCGTACCCGTAGGCAGAAAGCTTGACTTCCTTGTGCAGGAGATGAACAGGGAGGTAAACACAATGGGCTCAAAGTCAAACGACCTTGAAATTACCAATACCATTGTGGATACCAAGAGCGAGATTGAAAAGATAAGGGAACAGATACAGAATTTTGAGTAAGTCGGAGTTGATATAATGCAGCAGAACAACAAGCTTATTAACATAGGCTTTGGCAATATTATGATGGCTAACCGCATAATTGCCATAGTCAGCCCCGAGTCCGCACCTATCAAAAGGCTTATATCCGACGGTAAGGACAAGGGCATAATTATTGACGCTACCTACGGCAGACGTACAAGGGCGGTCATTATTACCGACAGCGATTATATAGTTTTATCCTCAATTCAGCCTGAAACCATTGCAGGCAGAATTGCGGGCAAGGATACACAGGATACCATTGAAATTGACGATATGCAGGAGGCTTAAATATGGATAAGGGACTGCTGGTGGTTGTTTCGGGTCCGTCGGGTGCAGGCAAGGGTACCGTTATGGGCAGGCTTATAACGGGCGGCGGCTATGCGCTGTCGGTATCGGCAACAACACGCTCCCCGAGAGAGGGAGAAAAGGACGGTATCAATTATTTTTTCAAAACAAGGGACGAGTTTGAAAAAATGATTGCAGATAATGAGTTTTTGGAGTATGCGGAGTTTTGCGGTAATTATTACGGTACTCCCGCACCCTACGTTCAGGCAATGCTTGACGAGGGCAAAAACGTAATACTGGAAATTGAGGTCAAGGGTGCTTTTCAGGTAAAGGAGAGATGCCCCGAGGCGGTGCTTGTTTTTCTTGCGCCACCTTCAATAAAGGAGCTTGAGTCAAGGCTTGTCGGCAGAGGTACGGAAACTGCCGATGTAATTGAAAAAAGGCTTGCAAGGGCGCTTGAGGAGCTTGATCTTATAGATAATTATGATTATGTTGTAGTCAATGATGATATTGACGAGGCAGTAAGCGACATTCGCTCCATAGTAAGGGCGGAGCGCCGCAAAACAGCAAGAAATACTGATATTAAAAATACTTTAAAGGGAGTGGAATAATTATGTTAAAGCCATCTTATGCAGAGCTTATGGACGTACTTAATGAAAACGGTGAGGGCAAGGCTATAAACAGCCGTTACACCATTGTTATTGCCGCAGCCAAGAGAGCAAGGCAGCTTATTGACGGCGACGAGCCTATGGTTGAGGGCTATAATGAAGGCAAGCCTGTTTCAACTGCAGTGCAGGAGCTTTACGAGGGTAAAATCCAGGTTGTAGGCGAGGGCGAGGGTACAGTGCTTAACCTTGCTAAAAAGCCCGAGGTTGATATTAAGGCTGACCTTGAAAAGGTTAAGGCTGAAAATGAGGCTGCTGAAAATGAGGCGCCTGTGATTGATGAGGAAATGCAGACAATGCTTGACTCTGATGACGGTGTTGATGAGTTTATTGACTTTGATGAAGATGAGGACGAGGAATAATTTATATTCCTTTTAACAATCGGGAGGTGGGTATAATGAAGTATGCGCTTGTAAGAGTGAGCGTGCCGCACAGGCGGGTGGACAGGATATTTCATTATATTATACCTCCCGATTTGTCTGACAGGCTAAGTGTAGGTATGAGGGTATATGTACCCTTTGGCAGCGGCAACAGACGTACAGAGGGCTATGTGCTGGGCTTTTCCGGCACAAGCGAAGTGGAGGAGGAGCGGCTTAAGCCTGTGCTTGGCATACATGAGCAGTACAGCGTTTTAAGCGATAAAAGAATACAGCTTGCCTCATGGATGAGCAAAAAGTATTATGCCACCTTTAACGAGTGCCTGCACCTTATTGCGCCAAAGGCGGTAAGCTGCAAAACCTTCCGCTGTGCCGCCATAGATTACTCAAACCCCGATATACAGACCCTTATTGACAAGGTGATGAAAAGGGAAAGCAAGCAGAAAATGGTGTTAAGCCTTTTCAGGGGTGATGCACAGATACCGCTCAGCCATATAAAAAGCATACTCGATATTGACAATGCACCTGTTAATGCCCTTGTAAAAAAGGGCATTTTAAAAATAACGGAGCACCGCACATACAGGGGCAATTACAGCGGCAGCGTAAGCAGTCAGGAAAAGCCGACCCTTACCGATGAGCAGCAGGTGGTTATTGATAAAATAAATGCCGAAAGCCGACCCGTTCTGCTGCATGGCGTAACAGGCAGCGGCAAAACGGAGGTTTACCTGCGCCTTATTGAAAAAACGCTTGCACAGGGCAGACAGGCAATAGTGCTTGTACCCGAAATATCACTTACACCGCAGACGGTTGACAGGTTTGTGTCAAGGTTTGGCGACAGGGTTTCACTTACACACTCACGTATGTCGGATGGTGAGCGCTATGACCAGTGGACAAGGGCGGCAGAGGGTGAAATTGATATTATGATTGGCCCACGCTCTGCCATATTTACACCGTTTGAAAAACTTGGTATAATTATAATCGACGAGGAGCATGAGTCCAGCTATAAGGCGGATAATTCTCCCCACTATGATGCAAGGGAAACTGCACTGGAGCTTTCACGCCTTTATGGTGCAAAGGTGGTGCTTGGCAGTGCTACACCGTCAGTTGTCAGCTATTACAAAACCATTACGGGTGAATATGCCCTTGCTGAAATGCGCCACAGGGTTAATATGACTATGCCGCAGATAAATATTTGTGATATGCGCAGAGAGCTTGCGGCGGGCAACTATTCAATCTTTTCAAGGGATTTGAAAGCGGCAATTGCCGATAACCTAAATAATAAAAAGCAGACTATCCTGTTTTTAAACAGGCGTGGCTACTCGACCTTTGTGTCGTGCCGAAGCTGCGGCTATGTTATGACGTGCGATAACTGCAACGTCAACTATACCTATCATAAGGGAGAAAATAATCTTGTGTGCCACTACTGCGGCAAAAGTGTGCGCCTGCCCGAGGTATGCCCTAAATGCGGCTCAAAGTACATAAAATACTTTGGTACGGGTACGGAAAAAATAGAGCAGGAAATACTGCGCCTTTTTCCCTCTGCAAGGGTGCTGCGCATGGACAGGGACACTACCTCAAAAAAGAACAGCCATACCGATATACTGGAGAGCTTTCGCAGGGGTGATGCAGATATTCTGATAGGTACACAGATGATTGCAAAGGGGCTTGACTTCCCTGCAGTTACGCTTGTTGGTGTAATAGCTGCCGACCTCTCACTTAATATGAATGACTACCGCTCGGGTGAAATTACCTACGGTCTGCTTACACAGGTTTCGGGTCGTGCAGGAAGGGCTGATGAGAGTGGCAGGGTGTTTATACAGACCTATAATCCGCAGCATTACAGCATAGTCTGTACACAGAACAACGACTACAACACATATTTTAATGAAGAAATATCCTTCAGAAGGGTTATGGGATATCCACCCTTTACCAATGTGTTTTATATACTTATATCCTCGGAGGACGAGGAGAGGGCAAGGCAGGCGGCTGATGCAATGGCTGCCGTACTTGCACACTACAACAAAAATAATATGTTTGAGCGGCTTGGTCCCGTACCTGCCGTTATATCAAAAATCAATAACAGATACCGTTACAGAATTCTGGTTAAATGTGAAAATGAGGAAAAAATTAAGGCTTATGTGCTTTACTGCGTGGATAAGTTTTCGGCATTAAAGGGCTTTGGAGGCGTAAGCGTAAGTATAGCACTTAACCCAAATTACAGCATATAGGAGGAAATTATGGCTACAAGACTTGTAAGAACATCAGAGGACGAAATTTTAAGAAAGAAATGTAAGAGCGTAGGCGAAATAAACGACAGGATTTTAACCCTGCTTGACGATATGGCAGAAACCATGTATGCCGCTAACGGCGTAGGTCTTGCCGCACCACAGGTTGGTGTGTTAAGACGTGTTGTTGTAATTGACGTGGGCGAGGGACTTATTGAGCTTATTAACCCTGTTATAATTGAGCAGAGCGGTGCACAGTGCGGCAACGAGGGCTGCCTGAGCGTACCGGGAAAGCAGGGTCAGGTTACAAGACCGGAGCGTGTAAGGGTTGAGGCAACCGACAGGGACGGCGACCGCTTTGTTATGGAGGGCGAAGGTTTGCTTGCAAGGGCATTCTGCCACGAGATAGACCACCTTGACGGCATACTCTATACAGACCTTGTTGAGGGTGAGCTGGAGGACGTGGACTATGACAACTACGAGGATGAAGAAGATATCGAGGAGTGATTTTAAATGAAGGTAATTTATATGGGTACACCCGATTTTGCCGTACCTGCGCTTAGTGCAATTGCGCAAAAGCATGAGGTGCTTGCAGTTATCAGCCAGCCCGATAAGCCAAAGGGCAGGGGCAAGCACCTTGTACCTACTCCCGTAAAGGAGGAGGCGTTAAAGCACAATATACCTGTTTACCAGCCCGAAAATATCAAAACCGATGAGGCAATAGAGTATATTAAGGGACTTAATGCAGATATTATTGTAGTTGCCGCATACGGTCAGCTTTTGCCCGTAAGCATACTGGAGTCGCCACGTTTAGGCTGTATCAACATACATGGCTCGCTTTTGCCAAGGTACAGGGGTGCTGCGCCCGTACAGAGGGCAATAATTGACGGTGAAACACAGTCGGGCGTTACCATTATGTATATGGCAGAGGGACTTGACTGTGGTGATATGCTCCTGAAAAAGTCAGTTGATATTGAGCCTGATGACACCTACGGTACGCGTTACGATAAAATAAGCGCCATTGGCGCACCTGCCGTACTTGAGGCAATGGAAATGCTTGAAAACGGTACGGCAAAGCCCGAAAAGCAGGACGACAGCCTGTCAACCTATGCTAAAAAAATTAAAAAGGAAATGGGCGCAATTGACTGGAATAAATCCTCACAGGATATAATAAACCATATAAGGGGCTTTAACCCTATGCCGGGCGCATTTACTTTTTATAACGGTGAACAGTTTAAAATATGGCGTGCAGTTAAGGCTGACGGAAACTTTGACGGTGTTGTGGGTGAAATTGTCGATGTAAATGCAAAAAAAGGCTTTACCGTTAAAACGGGGGACGGTGCTGTACTTATATGCGAAATGCAGGCAAAGGGCGGCAAAAAAATGTCCTCTGCCGACTATATGAGGGGACACGCTGTTGAAAAGGGTACGGTGCTTAATTAAATTATTGTACGCTTTACAACAGACAAATTATATCCATATACGTAACTAATATTGAAAGCAGACAAATGTATATTATTCGGAGGTGTTAATAATGGGATATTACCAAATGCAGTATTTCTTGTATCTTCTGTTTATAGTTGTTGCAATATACTCAATATATGCACAGTTCAAGGTAAGCTCAACCTTTAATAAATATTCAAAGGTGCGTAATGCAAGGGGCTATACCGGTGCGGACGTTGCACGCATACTGCTTGAACAGGCAGGTATACATGATGTACAGGTTGAGCCTGTAAGAGGCTCTCTTACAGACCACTACGACCCAACAAACAAGGTTTTAAGGCTTTCAGAGAGTGTTTACGGCTCATCAAGCGTGGCTGCCCTCGGCGTTGCCGCACACGAAACAGGTCATGCCGTACAGCACCATGTAAGCTATGCTCCGCTTGCGATGCGTACAAGCATTTTCCCTGTTGTAAGCTTCAGCAGTAAGCTCGCCATGCCGCTTATTATAATAGGTATACTTTTTGGCTCGCTTACAAACAGCCTGCTTATTGCACAGGTTGGCGTTGTGCTTTTCTCACTTGTTGTGCTCTTTCAGGTGATAACACTGCCTGTTGAGTTTGACGCATCATCAAGGGCGCTCAGAATGCTCGGCGATTATAATTTCCTCACACCAGAGGAAATAAAGCCTGCCAAAAAGGTGCTTAAGGCTGCCGCAATGACCTACGTTGCCGCTGCTGCAACATCAATAATACAGCTTTTAAGGCTTGCACTTATTGTTTTTGGCGGAAGAAGAAATGACTGATATTTTAATGGGGCTGTCGCATTAATTTTGTGATAGCTCTATTTTTTATTAATGCAAATTAGAGTTTATACGCCTTACGGCGTTGAACAAAATGCTTGCATTTTGTTCAGTTTGCAACGGTAGAAACTACCAATCCGTGCTGTTCTGTTGCTTTGCAACAGCCATCACGAGTTT
>CABUWB010000070.1 GCA_902495025.1 uncultured Eubacteriales bacterium | reverse complement strand
CTTGTGGGTGTGCTGCTGTTTTTGCTTATATCCTACTGTGGCGCTTCCATAATACGTACAAAGGTTGAAAACTCCGATTACGTTGAGCGTAAAATAGAGGCTAAGGTTGACCAGTTCCGCAAATATGTGGCAGACAACAATATCACAACCCACGATACGGATAAAATATCACTCTGGGTACAGAATGAAAAAAATGTTATGCTTACAATTCTTGACAGAAACAGGGTTATTTTTGACTCTACCATGTCATGGAGAAAAAATCACCAGAGCGAGGACAATCCGCCGCCGCACAGCTACCGTACGCAGTATGCTGTGGACTTTGCGGACAAAACCGTTTATGCCGAACTGTTTGTGCTTTTGGAATTTAAGTTTATAGTTGCAATAAATTATTTTGCCATTTTTATTTCGGTTATAATCTTTCTTATTATCGTAACAGGCTTTATGCGCCGCAAGGTAAACTATATCACAGCTCTTGAAAATGAGGTAAATATACTTGAGGGCGGCGATTTGACATATAAGCTTACCGTTAAGGGCAATGACGAGCTTACCTATCTGGCAAGCAGTATTGATAATATGCGTATATCAATTATTGAGCGCCAGAAGGAGGAGGAAAAGGCAAGGCTTGCAAACCATAAGCTGGTCACTGCCATGTCGCATGATTTAAGGACGCCGCTTACAATCCTTATAGGTCTGCTTGAAATAATTGACGGTAAAAAGTATTCAACGCAGGAGGAGCTTGACTCCTACATATCAAAAAGCAAAAATAAGGCTTATCAGATTAAGGAGCTTTCCGACCAGATATTTGAGTACTTTTTTGCCTTTGATATTAAGGAAAGTGAGCTGAATAAAGCACCTTACGGTATTGAGGTCATTAATACCATGATTGAGGATTATATATTCTCGCTTGGTGAAAAGAGCTTTACCTTTGACTATGAGTGCTGCGAAAGCAGGGCAGAGGTTATACTTGATACCAAGGTGTTCACAAGGGTGTTTGGCAATATATTTTCCAACATACTTAAATATGCCGACAGGGAGCACAGCATTGTTATTAAAAGCATTGTTGAAAATAATATGCTCACAATTTCAGTAAGCAATACCGTTAGGCAGAAGGAGCATAAGGAGGAGAGCACAAACATTGGTCTTGAGGTGTGCAGAAATATTGTACAGCAGCACAGCGGCAGCTTTGAGCATACCGAGGAGAACGGCATATTTACGGCAGTTATTACTCTGCCTTTAAGTAACCGCTGATTAATTAATATTTGACATTTACAGCTGTAAATGGTAAAATACAGTTGTTGTGCGGATGTGGTGGAACTGGCAGACACGTTAGATTTAGGTTCTAATGCCTTATGGTGTGCAGGTTCAAGTCCTGTCATCCGCACTTTTTTCTTGACAAATTTTTATAATTTGTGTTAATATTATGCAATATAAAAAGAACACGCACGACACACGTAGTACCCTAAGGGTACGTAAATCTGATTACGGGACAGGCTTCTTTAATCAGGTTACGTGTGTCTTTTTGTGTTTAAAAAAGAAAAGGAGTTATTTAAAAATGCCACAAAATCAATTTCAGAGAATGTTTTTTGCCTTTGTTACGGTGGTAATCACAGTACACGCTTATGTGTTTTACAGCCTGTATGTTGTAAACGGCGGTGTGCTTATGGAGGTAACAGGTGCAGACAGCGTGCTTAATGCTTTTAATATGCAGGGAGGAGTTTATATGCTCGGCAGATTTATGCCTATATGGTCTGTTGTTATTATTGAGTTCTTTTTTGCATACTGCCTTGAAATTTTTATGGGCAGTCCATGCTCATTTAAGCTCGCATGCAAGGTGTTTGACCCTGCCAAGGACCACCCAATGCTTTTTGAAAGTGCAATAATCTGTGCAACGGTAGGGCTTATGTGTCCTGCAATGAGCCTTATTGCAGCATTTCTTTATTATCCCTATTATGCGTCCTTTAATATTGCAACACTGCTTGCAAACTGGATTAAGCTGGTATGCTTTAATTTTCCGTTTGCGTTTTTCTCGCAGATGTTCTTTATACAGCCTTTGGTAAGGACGGTATTCCGATTTGTGTTCTGCCGCAATACGGCACCACAGCAGATTACAGAGGCTTAAAATTATATCGCAGCACCGTTTTATTTCAAGACGGTGCTTTTTCATTTTTGTATCTCATATATTTTTATGTAAAGTGAGGTGCAAAAAATGGACGATGTCTTAAAATATAAATTAAACAGTGATGTAAGTGAAATAGTTGTTAAATATACGGGAAATCTGGCAGAGGCAGTTGCGGCACTAGGCGGCAGTACGGAGATACTTTCTGAGGACTTTGCAATAGTAACAATACCTACCTCGCAGATTGATGCCCTGTATCATCTTAGCGAAACGGAATACCTTGAAATACCAAAGCATCTGTATTTTATGCGCTTTTCATCGCAGAAAAGTGCGTGCATATATGAGGATATGACCTTTGGCGGCGGCAGTATTGAGCTTGACGGCAGCGGTACGCTTATAGGCATAATCGATTCGGGTATAGATATTTATAACAAGGATTTTATAAATGCCGACGGAACAACACGAATATTCGGCATTTTGGATTTAAGCAGCGGCAAACGCTATACAAGGGAGGAAATAAATATTTCACTTGAAAGCGGTGAAAGGCTGGATTTTTCTGACCCCATAGGGCATGGTACGGCAATAGCGGGTATATGTGCAGGCAACGGCAGGAGCAGCGGTTATACAGGCATAGCGCCTGCCTGTGAGCTGCTTATTGTCAAGCTGGGTATAAATGAGGGCTACGCACGCTCAACCGATATAATGAGGGGACTTAAATACATAAAGGATATGGCAGAGGGCGTGTCAAAGCCTGTTGCGGTAAATATTTCCTATGGTACAAATGACGGCTCGCACGACGGCAGCTCCCTGCTTGAGGAATTTATTAATGAGGTTGCCGACGATACGGTTTGTTCGATATGTATTGCGGCAGGAAATGAGGGTGCATCGGGACACCATTACAGAGGAAATTTTAATGATAATGAGCCTGTACGCTTTAATATAGGCAGAAACATTAAAACCATGTATATGAGTATATGGAAGTCGTTTACTGATGATGCAGGCATAGTGCTGACCTCTCCGAGCAGTACAAAAAGCGGTGTTATAAGTGAAAGCACACGTTTAAGCTTTGGCAATACAATTGTAAATGTGCTTTTTTCACTGCCCTCGCCGTACAGCCTTGACGCTGAAATTTACATTAATTTTCAAAGTGATTCAGAGGTTGAAAGCGGTATATGGGTACTGGAGCTTGTGCCGCAGAATATTGTTTACGGTAGCTTTGATATATGGCTGCCAGTAACTGAGGCTGTGGGCAGCGAAACCTTTTTTCTGAGAGCAGATCCGTATATCAGCCTTACACTGCCATCTGCCGCAAACAAGGCTCTTACTGTGGGCGGCTATAATCAGCTTACGGAAACGGCGCTGGATTTTTCGGGCAGGGGATATACACGCTTTACAAATTATATTAAACCCGACATAACTGCACCTGCCTACAGAATACCTGCGCCAATGCCAGGCGGCGGTACTGATGTTTTTACGGGCACAAGCTTTGCAGCACCCCATGCTACAGGCTCGGCTGCGCTTATTATGCAGTGGGGCATAGTGCTTGGAAACGACCTTTTTATGTATGGTGAAAGGCTGAAGGCGTTTATAATCAAGGGCGCAAGAAGATATGCCCTTGTTGATTACCCTAATGAGGTGCTTGGCTGGGGACAGCTGTGCTTTGAAAATACAATGCGACTTATTGAACAGGAGATACCTTCCGTAACTGCACAGCAGACAGAGAATACAACAACGGCACAGGCGGCATACTCAGAGGATTATCTTGACTTTGTGATAAGACGCAGTAATTTTATACTTGATGTTGATGAGAGCGGGGATATACTAACCTGTGCGGTTGATGAAAACTTTAGTGTAATGTATATAAGAAAAAGCTACTATGCACAAAATAAAAATATGCTTGAATATAAGCTGGGCATACGTACTCCGTTTTTAATGGGGCTTATGCAGTACGAAACCGCACTTGAAAAAAGCGGTATTACAATGGTACAAAATCAGCCTTATCTCAATCTGCGGGGCAGTGGTGTGCTTGTAGCAGTAATTGATACGGGCATTGATTATAAAAACGAAGCTTTTATTTATGAGGACGGAACAAGCAGAATACAGTATATATGGGACCAGACAGAGGGTGAGGGAAGCGGTTCTGTCTGCTTTGGTACGGAATATACAAACGAGGATATAAACAGGGCACTTGCGGGTGAGAGTGAAATAAATACAACCGATAATCTGGGTCATGGTACGGCACTTGCGGAAATATCAGCGGGCAGAAACGGTGCGGCACCCGATTCGGAGCTTATTGTTGTAAAGCTTAAGCAGGCTAAAAAAAGTATGCGTGAACAGCTTTTTCTTGATGACAGTGTACCCGCCTTTGAGTCCTCTGACCTTATGCTTGCTGTAAGCTATGTATACAAAAAGGCTGATGAGCTTAACAGACCCGTTGCAATATGTATAGGTGTAGGTACAAACGAGGGTGGGCACAGTGGACAGACTGCGCTGGAGGAATATCTGTCCTCGGTTGCGGAGCGTTACGGAGTATGCCTTTGCACCCCTGCGGGAAATGAGGGCATAGCAAGACACCATGCATCGGTTGAGCTGACTCCTGATGATAATTTTAAGGATATTGAGATGACGGTGGGTGATAATACTGCGGGTGTAAATGTATGGATATGGAATTTTATTGTAAGCTCTGTTTCTGTTGAAATTATATCCCCGCTTGGCGAAACCATTTCAAAGCTTAGTCCAACAGGCAATTATGAAAGCAGCTTTACTCTTGCAAGGGGCGGTGGAGTGGTAAATGTAAGCTTTTTTCTTTTAGAGGATGCGGAGGGTGACCAGCTTACAAGCGTACGCATAGCAAAACCAGCCATGGGTATATGGATAATCAGAATATATAATAACAATGCTGCAAGCGGTACGGTGCATTTATGGCTGCCGATAACAGGTTTTATAAATGATAGTACCTTTTTTATAAATTCAGACCCGTCTGTTACGGTTGTAAACCCCGCAACGGCAGGCTCGGTTATGACGGTAGGCGGCTATAATACGGCAGATAACAGTATATATGCACCCTCGGGCAGAGGCCCAACAAGGCTGCTTGCGCCAAAGCCGTATTTTTGTGCTCCCGCTGTCAACCTTAATGGCAGAAGCGGAACAAGCCTTGCCTGTGCAATAGCTGCGGGAGCGTCTGCACTTATGCTGGAGTGGCTTATTCTGCGTAACGGCATATATACTGCAAATACAACCATTGTGCTTACCTATCTTATTTTAGGTGCACAGGGCGAGCCGGGGGAGCTGTATCCTAATAATATATGGGGCTACGGCAGATTAAATTTATACGCAAGCTTTAAAAACCTGTGAAATTAAGCTCGCCTAATATAAGTCCGTTTTTACGGACTTTTTTTATAAAAAATATGGACATTGCCCCAAAATGTGGTATAATTAAAAATAGTTTGTTTTAATGTGGGGGTGTATCGCAATTTGATAATTTATATTGATGCGGACGGCTGTCCTGTAACTGATATTACAATCAAGGCGGCTGTAAAATATAATATTGAGGCTGTTGCCGTTGCGGATACCTCGCATTATTTTGAAAGTGAAAATGAGCTTGTAAGTGTGCTTATCGTTTCCAAAGGCAGCGACAGTGCAGACTTTGCTATACTTTCACGCTGTAAAAGCGGTGATATTGTTGTTACACAGGACTATGCGCTTGCTGCAATGTGTCTTGCAAAGGGTGCGCACCCAATTAACCAGAATGGCATACTTTACACCAATGACAATATTGATGAAATGCTTATGCGCCGTCACATCAACAGGCAGATACGAAATGCGGGTGGAAGGACACCACACGCCAGAAAGCGTAAAAATGAGCAGAATGAGGCATTTTCTGCCGCACTTTATGGGCTTATTAACAAATTATTATTGACAAACAAATAAAATGTGGTATAATCTTTATTAATTTATCACTTTATCACAATAAAGTAACTGAGGTGGATTTATGATTAACAATAAATTACATACTACTGCGGGTGTTAAGGATTATTTACCTGCAGAGTGTGCTTTGAAAAATGAAATTGAGGCTAAAATTAAGGCTGTGTTTGACAGCTATGGTTATAAATGCGTTATTACACCTACCTTTGAATATATAGAGGTATATGACGGTATGGGTAGTGTGGACAGCAAAAGAATGTACAAATTTCTTGACAGGGACGGCTCAATACTTGCTCTGCGTCCAGACGTGACACCTGCCATTGCGCGTATTGCAGCAACGGCGTATGACGAGATTGATTTGCCAATGCGTTTTTCATACGTTGGCAATGCTTTCAGATATAATGAGAGCTACCAGGGCAAGCTGAGGGAATTTACACAGGCGGGTGCAGAGCTTATAGGTGTAAACTCACTTGAGGCTGATGTGGAGGCTATCTCGCTTGCAATTAATTCCCTGCTTGCAGTTGGCATAACCGATTTCAGGGTAGATATTGCCAATGTTGACTTTTTAAAGGGTGTGCTGGAGGAAGCGCAGCTTGATGAAAGTCTTAGCGAGGCTGTAATTGACAGTGTAATTGACAAGAACTATGTTGAGGTCAGCAGACTTATTGAGGGTACTGATATTAATGAAAATTTAAAAACACTCTTTAATGATTTGCCCCTTTTAATAGGTGATGTCAAGGTGCTTGAAAGTGCAAGGGCGCTTGTGAAAAATGAAAAGTCGCTTACCGCACTTGACTATATGACAAGGCTTTACAGACTGCTTGACGGCTGCGGCTACAGCAGCTATATCTCCTTTGATTTAAGTGTAACTGGTCATTTTGATTACTATACGGGTATTGTGTTTAGAGCCTATACAAGGGGAACTGGCTTTTCCGTAATTGACGGCGGACGCTATGACAAGCTGGTTGGCAGCTACGGTGCAGCTTATCCAGCTGTCGGTCTTGCTGTTAAGATAAACGATATTATGTCGGTAATGCAGGCAGACAGGGTAAAAAATGCGGATGTGCTTGTCGCTTTTAACGAAAGCGGCAGATTATCGGCAATTAAAAAGGCTGATGAGCTTAGAAAGTCAGGCAGGGAAACCGAGCTTAGTCTTATAGGCAGTGATATTGACAGCAACAAAGCCTATGCCGCAAAGAAGGGTATACCTGTATTAATGTACTTTGACGGCGAAAATTGCAGTGAAATAACGGTTTCGGAGGCGTAATTATGGAATATATAACCTTTGCCCTTGCCAAGGGCAGACTTGCGGATAAAACCATGGCTCTGCTTGAACAGCTCGGCATTACCTGTGAGGAAATGAAAGAGGATTCACGCAAGCTTATATTTACAAATGAGGAGAAAAAGTTTAAGTTTTTCCTTGCAAAGGCGACAGATGTACCTACATACGTTGAGTATGGTGCAGCCGATATAGGTATTGTGGGTAAGGATACCCTTTTGCAGGAGAACAGAAACCTCTATGAGGTGCTTGACTTAGGCTTTGGTAAGTGTCGCTTTGCCGTTGCGGGCTATGCCGAAGCAAGGGCATTGTTAAATAAAAACAACGATTTAAGGGTGGCAACAAAGTACCCCAATATCGCAAAGGAATACTTTTACCATAAAAAACATCAGACTATTGAAATAGTCAAACTTAACGGCTCGGTGGAGCTTGCTCCTATTGTAGGTCTTGCCGACGTTATAGTTGATATTGTGGAAACAGGCTCTACACTTAAGGCAAACGGTCTTGAGGTACTGGAGGAAATCTGTCCTGTTTCTGCAAGAATGGTAGTAAACAGGGTAAGCATGAAGCTGGAGCATGAGAGAATTGCACAGCTTATTAGCGGTTTAAGAGGTCTGGAGGCTAAAAAATGATTTCTATTATAAAATACGGTGATGCGGAGGGTAAAAAGCTCGTAAATGACATACTCTCACGCTCACAGCTTGAAAATAAGCAGGTGCAGGAAACGGTTGACGCTGTTATTGCCGACATAAGGGCAAACGGTGATAAGGCGCTTTTTGCATATACAAAAAAATTTGATAAGTTTGATGTCAATGCAGATAATATACAGCTTACACAGGCTGAAATTGATGAGGCTTACACACAGGTTGACAGCGAGCTTATTGAGGTAATTAAAAAATCAGCGCAGAGAATTGCCGCCTTCCATGAAAAGCAGAAAATGAACAGCTGGCTTGAGCCAAACAAAAACGGTGAAATGTTAGGTCAGCTTATACGTCCGCTTGCAAGAGTAGGTGTATATGTACCGGGCGGCAAGGCGGCTTATCCATCAAGTGTGCTTATGAATATTATCCCTGCAAAGGTAGCAGGTGTTGAGGATATTG
>CABUWB010000069.1 GCA_902495025.1 uncultured Eubacteriales bacterium | reverse complement strand
GTTATGCCCACAAGCATACCAACCGCCGCCGCATACGGAAAGCGGAAAATAAGCATGCCAATGTAGCAGAGCGTACCAAGAATGACAGCCTCTGTAAGCTGACCTGTTATAAAGTTGTAAAAGGTGGTGTAGGAGAGCTGTGCAACATCAAGCACCGTCTGTGCCTGTTCCTGCGGAAGAAAGGCTTTAACCGTTCTTGTTGCAAGGGCGCCAAGCTTTTCCTTATAAGCAAGCACATAAATTGCTATAATAAAGCTGAGCAGGCCGTCAAATAGCTTGCCTGCAAAGGTGGTGGTAATATTGAGCGCATTACCTACCATATTAACCGACTGCTTTGTAATAAAGCCCGTAATATCGTCAAACTTATCAAGGCTGAAAATATCGCCAAGCGACATATTATCAACAGGCAGCTTAATATTGTCCGCCTTTTCGATAAGCTCGTTTACATAGGCAGGTATTACATCGGCAAGCATAAACACCGTCTTTTTAATTTCGGGTACGATAAAAATGGAAAGCAGTGTAAGCACAAGCAGTATAAAAATTATGGAAAACGGTATGCTGACCGCCCTTACCCATTTTTTGCCTGTAAATTTTTTCAGCAGGCGCTCCTCAATAAAGCGCACAAACACGTTGAGGAAAAAGGCGACCGCAAGCCCCATTACAACAGGCGCAAACCACCCCATTACAACACCGAGCGTACCAAGCACTACATTAAGGTGAGTAAGACCTACATAAAAGGCTATGGCGGCAAAAATAATGCCGCTTAAAATATATATATTTTTCTTATCCGAAAACATTTTAACCTCCAAGCATAATTATTCATTTATTTTATTTTAACAGGAAATACATTGTTTTTCAATAAATATACGAAATATTTTATAATTGTAACATAATAATTGAAAAGTACCATATTTTGTAGTATACTAAATTATATAAATGTTTAAGGAGGGAATTATTATGAATTTTACTACAGCAGCAATACCCATAGCAATAGCAGTAATTGTATTTATTATTGTTATGGTGCTCGGCTACGTACAGGCACCGCCCGACAGAGCGCTTATTATATCGGGTTTAAGGCGCAAGCCACGTGTGCTTATAGGCAGGGCAGGGCTTATGATACCGTTTTTTGAGCGCAAGGACGCACTTAATTTAAGGCTTATGTCAATACAGGTGCAGACCTCGACAGAGGTGCCAACAGCCGACTATATCAATATTTCGGTTGACGCTGTGGCAAATGTCAAAATCAGTAAGGACGCTGATATGATTACACTTGCGGCACAGAACTTTCTTAATGCCAAAACCGATTACATAGCAACGGTTGCACGTGAGGTACTGGAAGGCTCACTGCGTGAGATTGTAGGCGGCATGCAGCTTGTGGACATGGTGCAGAACAGGGAGGCTTTTAACCAGAAGGTTGCAGAGAGTGCAAGCCCCGATTTGCGCAAAATGGGTCTGGAGGTTGTAAACTTTAACGTACAGAATTTTGTTGACCGTAACGGCGTTATTGAAAACCTCGGTATTGACAATGTGGTTAAAATCAAGAAATCTGCCGAAATTGCAAGGGCGGAGAGTGAAAGGGATATTGCAATAGCAAAGGCTAACGCACAGCGTGAGGCAGAGCAGGCAAAAATCGACACACAGACGGATATTGCACAAAGGCAGAACACGCTTGACATCAAGCAGTCAGAGCTTAAAAAGCAGGCTGATATTAAAAAGGCTGAGGCTGACGCTGCATACACAATACAGCAGGAGGAGCAGCGTAAAACCATTGAGGTAACACGCTCCAATGCCGATATTGCAAAGAGGGAAATGGAGGTTTCCCTTATGACTAAGGAGGCAGAGGTCAAGGAGCAGGCACTTAATGCTGAAATCCGCAAAAAGGCTGATGCCGAGCTGTATAAGCGCCAGCAGGATGCAGAGGCTAAAAAGTTTGAGATGGAAAAAGAGGCTGAGGCGCTCAAGGCAAGAGCTATTGCCGAGGCACAGGCACTCAAAGCAAAGGCTGAGGCAGAGTCCGAGGCTATCAGAATAAAGGGTGAGGCTGAAGCCGAGGTTATCAGGCAGAAGGCTGTTGCCGAGGCAGAGGGTATTGACAAAAAGGCAGAGGCTATGAAAAAGATGGGCGAGGCTGCCATACTTGAAATGTACTTTAACTCACTGCCCGAGGTTGTTAAAAATGCGGCAGAGCCACTTGCAAAGGTTGATAAAATTACCATGTACGGCGACAGCCGCTCATCAAACCTTACAGGCGATATTATTAATACCGTAACCAAGGTAACCGACGGCGTAAGGGAAACCACAGGCGTTGACCTTTCCTCAATTATTGCTGGCTTTTTAGGCGGCAAGGCGGCAGCTGCGGAAAAAACTGCGGCAGCAGCAGAGGAAATACAGGTAACGGACGACGGAAAATGAGATAATATTAAAGTAGGGGGGATTGATATACAATCCCCCTCATATTATATATTGGAGGTAATGAGATGAAGATTTTGCTTTTTAACGGCAGCCCAAAGCCACAGGGCTGTACCTATACCGCACTTTGTGAGGTAAAAAAGGGTATTGAGGAAATGGGCGTAGAGGCTGAGATTTTTCACGTAACACAGGCGGCAGGCTGTATGGGCTGCGGCTATTGCGGCAAGGAGGGCAAGTGTGTGCAGAACGACTGCCTTAATGACGCACTTGCTCTGCTTGATAGTGCAGACGGCTTTATATTCGGCTCACCTGTGCATTATGCAGGCGCAAGCGGCAATATAACAGGCTTTATGGACAGACTTTTTATGGCTGGCGGTGCAAAAATGGCATTCAAGCCCGCAGCCGCTGTTGTAAGCTGCCGCAGGGGCGGTGCATCTGCCGCATTTGACCAGCTTAATAAGTACTTCACAATCAATAATATGCCTGTTGTGTCCGCACAGTACTGGAATATGGTACATGGCAATACCCCAAGCGAGGTTGTGCAGGACGAGGAGGGTATGCAGAATATGCGCACCCTTGGCAGAAATATTGCATGGCTTGTAAAATGTATTGAGCTTGGTAAAAACAATGGTGCACAGCACCCACAACCCGAGCCGAAAATTAAGACAAATTATATAAGATAAAATATAAAGGGTTGCCGCATTTGTTTTGCGGTAACCCTATTTTTATAATACGATAAATTATTGTTTATAGGGTATCGGTTTTACACCTCATCCACCGCAAGCGGTCCCCCCTTCCCCTGAGGGGAAGGCTTGAAATGTGCAGGTAACTAAGGCTTCCCCTCAGACCGCAGCGTTTTTTGCAAAAAAAACGCTGTCCCTACGGGATTTGAATTTTTTTATAAAAAATTCAAACGTGCTGTCAGCTTTAGCTGACTGATGAGGTGTAGCTGCAACAGCAGCGTTATTCCCCTAAACTCTAATTTATTCTGATTTACTCATCAAATAAGATATGTTCATATTCTGCAATTCCATTTTTGGAATACAAATTAATCCTTCTCCTTAATAAACTCAATAATATCCTCGACACCGCAATCAAGTATTCGGCAAAAGTTGTAAATGGTTGGTGCTGACGCTTTCATTGCGTTTTAGATGGGTGAGCGTGGACAAAGTGATGAGTAATTTATCTGCATAATATATCAGCCTGTAAATTAATATATAGCAATAAGGAGCAAGCCCAAGGGACTTGCCAAGCCTGCCAACCTTGTCCTGTAAATTAATATATAGCAATAAGGAGGTGTCTTAAAATTAATGCGGCAGCTCCTTATTTTTTTGTTGATGTAATTATTATATACTTATAGTTTGGTTAAATTTTGCTGTTTTGCATAAAAAAATGTTGTTTTTTGTAAAAAATACGGCAAAATTTGTATATTTTACATAAATAAGTCAAAATATAGGCCTATTGACTTGAAAAAAATAAATGAAAATGGTATAATTACTAATGTTGTATTGTTAATTTTGTCACAAAGAAAGGCGGGGACTTTATGAATAACAATTTCGACTACTCTGTGCTCGATACGGTGCTTGCAAACCATGAGCATAAGCGTAGTGCAATAATAGCAATATTACAGGAAGTGCAGGAGCATTATCACTACCTTCCAAGGGAGATTTTCCCTTACCTTGCAAAAAAGCTTGATACAAGCGAGGCAGGTATATACAGTGTTGCTACCTTTTATGAAAACTTTTCACTTGAGCCTAAGGGCAAGTACATAATCAAGGTGTGCGACGGTACTGCCTGTCATGTAAGACATTCCATACCTATACTTGAAAGAATAAGGCAGGAGCTTGGACTTACTGAAACAAAGGTTACAACGGACGATTTAATGTTTACCGTTGAAACTGTTTCATGCCTTGGCGCATGTGGTCTTGCACCTGTTATGACTGTAAATGACAAGGTACATCCCGGTATGTCGCCTGATAAGGCAAGCGAGCTTATCAAGAGCTTAAAGGAGGAAGGATAATATGCTTAAAACAAGACAGGAGCTGGATATGTTAAGGGAAGCCTATGCGTCCTCCTTTGAATGCGAGAAGAAAAAAATACTCGTATGCGGCGGTACGGGCTGTGTTGCGGGCGGTTCCCTTATTATATACGATAACTTTATAAAAATAATGCAGGAAAAGGGCATTAACTGTACCGTTGAGCTTACCGAGGATAAGCACGACGACTCCGTAGGTGTTAAAAGGAGCGGCTGTCATGGCTTTTGTGAAATGGGTCCCCTTGTAAGAATTGAGCCTGACGGTATCCTCTACACAAAGGTTAAGCCTGAGGACTGTGAGGAGATTATAGAAAAAACCATCGTCAACAACGAGGTTGTTGAGCGTTTAAGCTATAACAAAAACGGTATTAAGTTTGAAACACAGGAGGAAATTCCCTTCTATAAAAAGCAGACAAGAGTAGTGCTGGAGCACTGCGGTCATATTGATGCAACCTCCATTAAGGAGTACCTTGCAATAGGCGGCTATATGGCGCTTGAAAAGGCACTTTTTGAAATGTCGAGAGAGGATATTCTGGACGAGATTGAAAAATCCACCCTTAGGGGACGTGGCGGCGGCGGCTTCCCAACAGGCAGAAAGTGGCGTCAGGTTGCAAACCAGAAGGAAACCATACGCTACGTTGTCTGTAACGGCGACGAGGGCGACCCTGGTGCATTCATGGACAGAAGTATTATGGAGGGCGACCCACACCGTATGCTTGAGGGTATGATGATTGCAGCCTATGCCGTAGGCGCACAGGAGGCATATATCTACGTGCGTGCCGAGTATCCAATGGCTGTGTCTAGATTACAGAACGCAATTGCACAGGCAGAGGAAATGGGTCTTATTGGAGAGAATATTCTCGGTACTGAGTTTTCAATCAAGTTCCACATTAACAGGGGTGCAGGCGCATTTGTCTGCGGCGAGGGCAGTGCCTTAACCGCATCTATCGAGGGTAAGAGAGGTATGCCTCGTGTTAAGCCTCCACGTACTGTTGAGCAGGGTCTTTTTGAAAAGCCAACCGTACTTAATAATGTTGAAACCTACGCAAATGTGCCTAAGATTATCACAAACGGTGCTGACTGGTACCTTGGCATAGGTCCTGAGGGCAGCCCCGGTACAAAGGCGTTTGCCCTTACAGGTAATATTGAAAACACAGGCCTTATAGAGGTGCCTATGGGTACTCTTTTAAGGGACGTTATCTTTGATATAGGCGGCGGTATGCGTGGCGGCAAGCGTTTTAAGGCTGTACAGATTGGCGGCCCTTCGGGCGGCTGTCTTATAACACCTAATCTTGATATGCCTCTTGACTTTGACTCGCTTAAAAAGGTGGGTGCAATGATAGGCTCGGGCGGTCTTGTTGTTATGGACGAGGATACCTGTATGGTTGAGGTTGCACGCTTCTTTATGAACTTTACACAGAATGAGAGCTGCGGTAAGTGCGTACCATGTCGTGAGGGTACAAAGCGTATGCTTGAAATACTTGAAAGAATTGTTGCAGGCAATGGTAAGGACGGCGATATTGAGCTGCTTTTAGAGCTTGCTGATACAATTTCCAACACTGCTCTCTGCGGTCTTGGCAAAACGGCTGCAATGCCTGTTGTAAGTACAATCAAGAACTTCAGAGATGAATACGAGGCTCATATTTACAATAAAAAATGTCCTGCAGGTCAGTGTAAAAAGCTTATCACTTATGAGATTGACCCAGAGCTTTGCAAGGGCTGTTCAAAGTGTGCAAGAAACTGTCCTGTCGGCGCTATCAGCGGCGAAATCAAGAGTCCGTTTGTTATTGATGCCTCTAAGTGTATCAAGTGCGGTGCCTGTGCAAGCGCTTGTAACTTCAAGGCAGTTAAGGAGGTGTAAGTCATGGCGGATAATTTTATGATGATTGACAATATCCCCGTACCTATAGAAAATGAGAAGAATATTCTTGAGCTTATACGTAAGGCGGGTATTGATTTACCTACATTCTGCTATCACTCGGAGCTTTCCATTTACGGTGCTTGCCGTATGTGTATGGTGGAAAATAAATGGGGCGGTATGGAGGCTGCCTGTTCAACACCTCCAAAGGCGGGTGCTGTAATTTATACAAATACTCCAAAGCTTAGAAAATACAGAAAAATGATACTTGAGCTGCTGCTCTCAAACCACTGCAGGGATTGTACCACCTGTGAAAAGGACGGTAAGTGTAAGCTGCAGGAGCTTGCAAGCCGTTACGGCATACGCAAGGTAAGGTTTGACAATCCAAAGGCAGAGCCTGATATTGATGATTCCTCGCTTTGCATTACAAGGGACAGGAACAAATGTATCCTTTGCGGCGACTGTGTGCGTGTATGTAACGAGGTTCAGCATGTAGGCGCAATTGAGTTTGCAAACAGAGGCTCCAAAATGAGGGTTGCAACTGCATTTGATGAGCCTATCGCAAACAGCCCATGTGTAGGCTGCGGTCAGTGTGCGGCAGTATGTCCTACGGGTGCTATCGTTATTAAGGACGACAGTACAAGGCTCTGGAACGAGCTTAGCGAAAAGGACGTTAAGGTTATTGCGCAGATTGCACCTGCTGTAAGAGTTGCTGTTGCCAAGGAATTTGGTATGACAGAAACAGACGTAATGGGCAAGATTGTTGCATCGTTAAGACGTCTTGGCTTTGATGAGGTATTTGATACCGTAACAGGTGCGGATTTAACCGTACTTGAGGAGTCCAACGAGTTTATCGAAAGACTTACAAAGGGTGAAAATCTTCCTTTATTTACCTCTTGTTGTCCTGGCTGGGTAAATTTCTGCGAAAAGAAATATCCCGAGCTTATGCCTAACGTATCAACCTGCAAATCTCCTATGCAGATGTTTGGTGCTGTTATCAAAGAGCAGGAAAAGCATGGCAGACGCAAAATTATCAATGTTGCGGTTATGCCTTGTACGGCTAAAAAGTTTGAGGCTGCAAGAAAGGAATTTATCGTTGACGGCGAGCCTGTAATCAATTACGTTATTACCACACAGGAGCTTATACAGATGATTAAGGAGGCAGGCATTGTTTTTGAGGAAATCGAAAACGAGGCTATTGATATGCCTTTCGGCTCAATCTCTGGTGCAGGTGTAATCTTCGGCGTAACAGGCGGTGTTACCGAGGCTGTTATAAGAAGGCTTTCATCAGATAAGTCGCTTACGGGTCTTAGGTCACTTGCATATACTGGTGTAAGAGGTCTTGAGGGGGTTAAGGAGCTTACCGTTAAATATGGTGAAAGAGATGTAAATATTGCCGTTGTAAACGGACTTGGCAATGCAGACGAGCTTATTAAAAAGATTAAAGCGGGCGAAAAGCATTATGACCTTGTTGAGGTTATGGCTTGTCCCGGCGGCTGTATAAACGGCGGCGGTCAGCCAAAGGGTGATTTTGAAACAAGGCTTGAACGCTCCGCAGCTCTTTATGAGTCCGACAGAGTATGCACCAATAAGCGCAGCGAGGAAAATCCGCTTATGATGCAGCTTTACAACGGTCTGTTAAAGGGAAAGGTGCATGAGCTTCTTCATGTTGATTATTTGAATAAGGAGTGATATATTATGGTGAAAATTTCGGTCTGTATAGGCAGTGCGTGCCATTTAAAGGGTGCATATAATGTGATTAATGCCTTTCAGCAGGCAGTTGAAAAGCATCACCTTGCCGATAAGGTGGATATAGCTGGCAGCTTCTGTACAGGACACTGCGGCGAGAATGTATCGCTGCTTGTAGGTAAAGAGGGCACCGAGCCATGCTACTATGGCGTTGCTCCCGAGGAGGCTGGAGAGTTTTTTGAAAAGGTAGTTATGCCTTTGGTTTAAAAAAATGTGGGCTGTCGCATTGATTTTGCGACAGCCCTATTTTTTGTTTAATATATAAATTAATGTTTAGCGGTGTAATAATACCTTAACATTTCAATCGTAGGGGCGGCAATCTGCCGCCCGTTAGTAATTATAATATGCTAAAATTAGGGCGGATATGGAATCCGCCCCTACGCAACCCAT
>CABUWB010000068.1 GCA_902495025.1 uncultured Eubacteriales bacterium | reverse complement strand
AGGGGCGGATTCTATATCCGCCCTAATTTTAGCATATTATCATTGCTAACGGGCGGCAGATTGCCGCCCCTACAATTGAAATGTTGAGGTATTGATTTACTCCCCTAAACTCTAATTTATATTAATAAAAAACATGGCTATCGCAAAATTAATGCAATAGCCACAAAAAACACATCAACAAACAAAAATTCACATCAAAGACAGATTTTATCCTCACCGCTTTCAAAAATATCCTCAATTTTTTTACGCAGCGGAGCATTCTCCTCCCTTTCAAGATACGGGTCAGCCTTATACAGTGCAAGGCTTGCCTGCTGCACCTCTTTGAGTGCGGCAATATCCTTATAAAGGTTGGCAATTTTCATTTCGGGCAGACCATGCTGTCTTGTGCCAAAAAAGTCGCCCGGGCCTCTGAGCGACAAATCCTTTTCGGATATAACAAAGCCGTCATTTGTGGAGCACATGGTTTTAAGCCTTTCCTGTGCCACCTTGCTTTTACCCTCACTTACAAGTATGCAGTAGCTTTTGCCGCCGCCCCTGCCTACACGTCCTCTTAACTGGTGCAGTGCTGAAAGTCCGAATCTCTCCGCATTTTCAATAAGCATAACCGTTGCATTAGGCACATTTATACCTACCTCAATAACTGTGGTTGAAACAAGTATGTCCGTTCTGCCGTCCGCAAAATCAGTCATAATCTGCTCTTTTTCATCAGCCTTCATTTTACCATGCAGCAAGTCCACATTCAAATCCGTAAAAACCTTGTTTTTCAGCTCGTCGGCATACTCCGTAACGGCTTTAAGCTGCATTTTTTCATTTTCCTCAATCATAGGGCATATAACATACGCCTGCCTGCCCTTTTCAATCTCCTTGCGGATAAAGGTATAAATACGCTGGTGATAGCTTGTCGGCACAGCAAAGGTATCAACATGCTCCCTGCCGGGCGGCAGCTCATCAATAACTGATATATCAAGGTCGCCGTAAAGTATAAGCGCAAGTGTACGGGGTATAGGTGTTGCCGTCATAACAAGTGCGTGTGGATTTTCACCCTTTTCGGTAAGCACTGCCCTTTGGCGCACACCGAAACGGTGCTGCTCATCGGTAATTACAAGCCCTAGGTGTGCAAAATGCACCGTATCCTGTATAAGTGCATGAGTACCTATTACTATATCCGTTTCACCATTTTCAAGCGAGGTGTAAACCGCCTGCTTTCCCCTCTTTTTAAGTGATGAGGTAAGCAGCGCACAGCTTATGCCAAGCCCCTCAAACAGTGCCGAAAAACTTTTGTAATGCTGGGTTGCAAGCACATCTGTAGGCGCCATTAGCGCACACTGGTAGCCGTTGTTTACCGCAATATATGCAGCAATCATGGCAACGGCGGTTTTGCCGCAGCCTACATCACCCTGCACAAGCCTGTTCATTACAACACCGCCCGCAAAATCGCCGCATATCTCATCAAGCACCCTTTTCTGTGCATTTGTAAGCGGAAAATTAAGCCTTTCAAGCACAGGCGCATAGTCAAAATTATCAATCATAACCGAAACTGGCTTAGCCTGAACAGTACCCTTAAGCTGCAGCAGCTTGGTTTGCAGCAGAAAAAGCTCCTCAAACACAAGTCGGCGGCGTGCCATAAAAAAGGCATTGTCATTTTCGGGAAAGTGTATGTTATTTATGGCAAAGCTGCGCTCGCAAAGCCTGTACTGCCTGCGTATCGGTTCGGGGATAAATTCCGCAAGCTGCGGCGTAACCTCGTCCAGAACGGACTTAATAAGCTGACGGAGTATCTTTTGCGACAGCTTTTTTGTTGTTGTATAAACAGGTACAATCCTGCCGCCTGAAATAGGCTCACCGTTTGGCTTTAACGGCTCCAGCTCCGGTGAATCAACCTGCAGCCTGCCGTATTTTTCCGCAATTTTGCCCGTAAACATATAAAGCTGACCGGGCTTTAATGCAGTTTTCATATACGGCTGGTTATACCACACCGCCTCAATATTGCCCGTACCGTCGCTTAAAAGTATTTTGGTAATTGTCAGCTTTTTTACACGCATAACCTGCGCATCAGAAACAGCCCTTGCGGTAAAGGTTGCACTTTCTCCTACCGTAAGGGCATTTATTGTAAGTAAATCAGAGCGGTCGTCATAGTCCCTTGGAAAATACTCTACAAGGTCGCCGACTGTATGTATATTAAGCGAGGCGAGGAGCTTGGCTCGCTCCCCGCCTATATTTTTAATTTCCGTAACAGGATTTGATAACTGCATATTATTCCACCGATACTATATAATAGTAAACGCCCTGACCGCCAAAGCGCAGCTCAAACTCAGCCTCGTCATACTTTTGTGCAAGTCTGTCAGCAAGCGCCTGTGCGTCCTCTTCCTTAACGTCTGCACCATAGTAAATGCTTACAAGAGCTGCGTCCTCATTTGCATTAAGCATATCGTCAACAAGCTGTTCAAGTCCCTTTTCAAGCTCAGTATCCACATTGTTTATACTGCCGTCAAGCATAAAGAGGTAATCACCCTCCTTAATCTCCCTGCCGTCAATTGTAGTGGAGCGTACCGCATAGGTAGCCTGACCTGTTGCAACAAGCTGTGTTGCCTCCGTCATGGCTGCAAGATTATCCTCTGCGCTTTCCGTAGGCATAAAGGCAACCATTGCGCTTATGCCCTGCGGTATTGTTACGCTTTCAACCACCAGCACATTTTTGTCGGTGCACAGCTCAGCAGCCTGCTTTGCCGCCATAACTATATTTTTATTGTTTGGCAGTACAAATACATTGTCTGCATTGATTGCATTAACCGCCGCCAGAATATCCTCGGTGCTTGGGTTCATGGTCTGACCGCCCGTAATTATGCGCTCACAGCCAAGCTGTGTAAATATATCCGCAAGTCCCTCGCCTGACGCAACCGCCGCAAAGCCAAAGTCCTTTTTAGGCTGCGGCTTGCTCTGCTGTGCAAAGCTTATAAGGTTGGTATGCTGAATACGCATATTTTCTATCTTAATACGGTCAAGCGAGCCTATTTTCAAGGCTCTTTCAAGCACAAGACCGGGGTTATTTGTGTGTACGTGTATTTTAATTATGTCATCATCGGCAACCACCACAAGGCTGTCGCCTATCTGTGAAAGATAGCTTTTCAGCTCACCCTCCGCATCAGAATTAGGCTCTGACAGGTTGACAAAAAACTCTGTGCAGTAGCCGAATTTTATTTCCTCCTCGGATACGGCAGACGGAGCATTGTCCTTTGTCTGCGCACTGCTGCCTATCTGTGCGGGAGCGTTTTCAATACCGATATTTTCATAGCCGCCCCTTATTATATGCAGCAAACCGCTGCCACCTGCGTCCACAACGCCTGCCTGTTTAAGCTGCGGCAGCATATCGGGTGTAGCTTCAAGCACGCTTTCGGCATAGGTAAGTGCCGCACCCAAAAGCTGCTCTATGCTGTCGGTGGTCTGTGCACACTCCTGCGCCTTGTCGGCAAGTGCCTTTATTATGGTAAGTATTGTGCCCTCCTTAGGCTTCATAACAGCCTTGTAGGCAGTATCCTTTGCACATTCAAGAGCAGCGGCAAGCTCTGCGGTATTTGCCGTTGCCTTGCCCTCAAAGCCCTTTGCTATTCCTCTGAATATCTGCGAGAGAATAACGCCCGAATTTCCTCGTGCGCCCCTTAAAGCACCGTTTGACGCCGCCTTTGCAACCTCATAAATATTAGGCGAGTTTGTTTTCTGCACAAACTCCGATGCCGCCATTGCTGTCATTGACATATTTGTACCCGTATCACCGTCAGGTACAGGAAACACATTAAGCGCATCTATTTTATCCTTATTATTAATAAGCAGATTTGCACCGTTTATTATAAAACGGCGCAGCATATAACCGTCTATTGTAGTAAAGCTCAAATCAGTATCCTCCTAAAGGGGTATCAGCTATCAACCCTGATTCCCTCAACAAAAATATTAATTTTGGCAATTTTAAGCTCTGTCGCCTGTTCAACCTTGTATTTAACAGTGGAGCTTATTGTTTCCGCAATGGCAGGAATGTTTGTGCCGTACTCAACTATAATATGCAGCTCTACGGATACCTCCCCGCCGTCAAGCGAAATAACAACACCCTTTGTAAGAGAGTCCTTTTTTAAAAGCTGTACAATGCCGTCCCTGACATTTTTTACAGCCATACCCACAACACCGTAGCACTCCGTAGCGGCAAGCCCCGCAATACGTGCTATTACCTCGTTTTCTATTGTTATAAGACCAAGTTCATCGGAAATTTTTGCAGCCATATCTGTAACCTCCTTATTTGATATACATTGTATAAGTACAGTATACACGCAAATTGCAATTTTAACAAGTGGGTAATTGAGGTGAAATTATAAACAGTTCTTAATTATAATTGCATATTTTGTCATAAGGTGCTATAATTGATTTAGGCTCTTATGAGCTTACATAGCAGAATATTTTTCTGTCAATGCGAGAGGGCTGGTCGTAAAACACGATGCGTTTTACTGCTCGCCTATGCGACCAGAGGATTAGACGACGGCTAGTGCCCACCTTATTATATATGAAAGAGGTGATGCCTATGAAATAGGTAATCATTATCGGGATTATATGAAAGGGGGAATTTGATGTATTATGAAAGAGTATTTAAAACTGGTTACTATTCTGATACTTGTTCAGAATATACTGGTTTTTGCTACGGTACTTATTTGTACATTAAAATAACCGTCTACCCTGCAAAGTAACGGTTATTTTAATAATCTGTTTAACTTTTTATAGGGTGCAGCCGTAAGGTTGCTCCCTCTTGTATTTTTATGATAACATATTTACCCGATTTAGTCAATATTTTATTACACTCCACATTTTGCAAAAAAACTCTTGACTTATTGCCGAAATAAGTATAAAATATAAAGGCTGACAAAATTATGCTTATAAAAATAACTCTTGCAATTGTGCGAGATTTATGCTATAATGCCGAATAGTGAGTGTTACCCAAGGGAGGTGGAAATAATGGCAAAGTGTGAAATTTGTGAGAAGGCTATGCAGAACGGCCGTAGAATCAGCATTAACCGTAGTCAGGTTTCCAGACGTGCAAAGAAGACCTGGAAGGCTAATGTAAGAAAAGTAAAGATTAACGATAACGGTACTATCAAGTCAATCTACATCTGCGCAAGATGTATGCGTGCCGGCAAGGTTGTTCGTGCAATCTGATGAATAAAAAGCCGTCTGTTCGGCGGGCGGCTTATTTTTTCAAAAAATGTAAATAATGTGCTTATCCAGAGTGGTGGAGGGACAGGGCCCTGTGAAACCCGGCAACCGGCTTTATAGCATCGGTGCCAATTCCCCCGACAGTATTGTCGGAAGATGAGAATGATATATGAACCCTGTGGGGTTCTTTTTTTTACCTATTTATAGGACAAGGAGGTTTATTTAATGAGAAAGTTTTTTACATCAGAATCCGTTACAGAAGGACATCCCGATAAAATCTGCGACCAGATTTCAGACGCAGTGCTTGATGCGATTATCGCACAGGACCCAATGGCAAGAGTTGCCTGCGAAACAATGACAACAACAGGTCTTATTATGGTTGCGGGCGAGGTTACAACAAACTGCTATGTTGATATTGAGCAGATTGCAAGAGAAACTGTACGTGAAATAGGCTATGACAGGGCAAAGTACGGCTTTGACTGCGACAGCTGCGCCGTTATCACCTCTTTAAAGGGACAGAGTCCCGATATTGCACAGGGTGTTGACAGCTCACTTGAGGCAAGAGAGGGCGAGGCAGACGAAAACGATACAGGCGCAGGCGACCAGGGTATGATGTTTGGCTTTGCGTGTGACGAAACAGACGAGCTTATGCCTGCACCAATCTACTTTGCGCACAAGCTCACCAAAAAGCTTAGCGAGGTAAGAAAGAACGGAACTCTTCCTTATTTAAGACCAGACGGCAAAAGTCAGGTAACCGTTGAGTATGATGATGACAAGGTTGTAAGGATTGACAACGTGGTTATCTCAACCCAGCACAGCCCCGAGGCTGCACAGGAGCAGATAAGAGAGGATATTATCGAAAAGGTTATCAAGGCTGTTATCCCTGCCGAGCTTATTGATGCAGATACAAAGTATTATGTAAACCCTACAGGCAGATTTGTTATCGGCGGCCCACAGGGCGACTGTGGCCTTACCGGACGTAAGATTATTGTTGACACCTACGGCGGCTACGCAAGCCATGGCGGCGGCGCATTCTCCGGCAAGGACCCAACAAAGGTTGACCGTTCCGCAGCCTACGCTGCAAGATACCTTGCTAAAAACGTGGTTGCAAGCGGCATTGCAAGAAAGTGTGAAATTCAGCTCGCTTACGCTATCGGCGTTGCACAGCCTCTTTCAATTTATGTCAACACCTACGGCACAGGCAAGGTGAGCGACGACAAGATTGTTGAAATTATAAGAGAAAACTTTGATTTAAGACCTGCCGCAATTATCAAAAACTTTGATTTAAGACGTCCTATCTACAAGCAGACTGCCGCCTACGGTCACTTTGGCAGAAGCGACATCAATGTTCCATGGGAAAAGACGGATAAGGTTGACGTTTTCAAAAAATATTTCTGATTTTTTACAAAGAGCTGTTTGTAATATAACAGCTCTTTTGCGTTTTATTTTCCATAAAAATACAATTACCTGCAAAAAACACAAAAAAATGCTTGCAAACATTTGGAAAGTATGGTATTATTCTCTCTATGGTACACAAGTGTTTTTGACAGGAGTACAAATTTATGGGAAACAAGTCGGATTTATACATTGTTGACAGCAGAGTATTGCCGGAGGTATTCGGCAAGGTGATTGCGGTTAAAAATTTAATAGCGGGGGACAGCACCCTTTCCGTTCAGGACGCAGCCGCAAGGGTAGGTATAAGCCGCAGTGCTTTTTACAAGTACAGGGATTATATCTTTCCGCTCGGTGAGGACAAGAGAGGACATACGGTAATATTTGCCTGCAACCTTTCGGACAAGCCCGGGCTTTTGTCAACAGTGCTCGACATTATAGCGGGTGAGGATGTAAACATACTCACCATAAATCAGACAATACCCATAAACGGCATTGCCAACGTAACAATCAGCGTTGAGGTAAGCCGTATCAAAAACGATATAAGTGTATTGCTTGAAAAACTAAGGGTAATAGACGGTCTGTTATCCATCAAAATAATAGCTAGGGAGTGAAATTTATGGCAGCAATTGCTATTCTGGGCTACGGTACAGTAGGCTCGGGTGTTTACGAGGTACTTAATACAAACGGCGAGAGCATTAACAAAAAGGCTTCAAAGCCTATTACAATAAAGCATGTGCTTGACCTCAGGGATTTCCCGGGGGACCCTGTTGAAAGCGTGCTTACACATGACTTTGAGGACATCATCTCCGATGACGAGGTAGAGGTTGTTGTTGAGGTTATGGGCGGCATTGAGCCTGCATATACCTTTGTTAAGCGCTCAATTTTAAAGGGAAAAAGCGTTTGTACATCAAACAAGGCGCTTGTTGCAAAGCATGGCGCAGAGCTTTTAAGGCTTGCTAAGGAGAACAACGTAAACTTCTTATTTGAGGCAAGCGTAGGCGGCGGTATTCCTATCATCCGCCCTATCATAAGGAGCATTACCTCCGATAAAATTGAAGAAATTACAGGTATCCTTAACGGTACTACCAACTATATGCTTACAAAAATGGGTGACGAGGGTCTTGAATATGACGACGTACTCAAGGACGCACAGGCTAAGGGCTATGCAGAGCGCAACCCCGAGGCTGACGTTGAGGGTCATGACACCTGCCGCAAAATAGCAATACTTGCCTCACTTGCAACCGAAAAGCAGGTTAATTTTGAGGATATTTATACAGAGGGTATTACAAACATATCCAAAACAGATATTGACTACGCAAAGGCAATGGGCAAAAGCATTAAGCTTGTTGCAACAGCAAGCTTTACCGATAAGGGCGTATGGGCAAGGGTTTGTCCTCTTATAATTGAGCCCGATAACCCATTAAGCGGCGTACATGACGTATTTAACGCAATCAAGCTTACAGGCAATATGCTCGGCGAGGTTATGTTCTACGGCAAGGGCGCAGGCAAGCTCCCAACAGCCGCAGCCGTTGTAAGTGATATTGTTGAGGCTGTAAGGCATAAAAACATTAATATCGGCGTTCACTGGAGCGAGGAGGTACAGCCTCTGCTCAATGTTGACGACGTAGTTGTTAAAAAGCTCGTAAGGGTGGCATATAATGATAAAAATGCAGCTCTTGCCGCTGTTAAGAGCGTATTTGGCGAGGTGGAAACAGTTGACGCTGTGGCAGATGACGAGTTTGCCTTCATCACCGCTCCCGCTGCTGAAAAGAGCGTAAATGAAAACGTAAACAGGCTGCTTAACCTTGACGGCATTACAGATGTACTTGCCTCAATCAGAGTTGAACAGAGGTAAGGCGGCT